>JBEEOB010000069.1:0-7768 GCA_041191865.1 Bacteroidota bacterium | reverse complement strand
CTCTTCTGCCTCTTCCTTTTCCTCGGCCGGCATTGCTTTCTTCATTTTTTCCAAAAATGGAGATGCCTTCGCAAAACATTCCCCGTCTTTGGCCGCATTTCTGATTTTACTCAGTTTGACTTCACTAAAAGGACTTATTAACTTTTTCGCACGAAATGAATTATCAAGGTTGGGATCTGCCAAGGGCTGGACCCCATCCCATACATCACTCTTTCGCTTGATTCCGATATTCAGATTGACCGTCTTACACATGTAAGTTCCTTGACAATCTTGAAATATTATCAGGAATGACAAGAATTTGTCCTCAGCTATTTTAGTCCCCTTTTTTTGGGTAATCCGGTAGCGATACAAATGATTGGAATTCCCAAATTCAGCTTGATCGCAGGCAATCATCGATAATTTAAAATCGATTTCAACCAGGACATCCTCATTTTCAAATAAGGTGCCCGCACTTTCCCACTCACCCGTAATGGGTACGCTTATCATTTCTTGTGCATTTGAATCAAAGGACCCACCTAACAAAAGAATCATGCCCAATAAAATGCATCGAAAAGTAAACCGCAATGCCGTGTAAAGTAAGTTATAGCACAAAATACTGATTTTTCCTCTGTGTTCACTACACCAAAGTACTCCATGTTAGCACAATTTATTTAACGGTAGTGAAGCCTTCAGCTGCAAACCCACAGCGCCCAATTCAAACGATCTTGATTGCATAGGAAAAGCACCTTTACACTTAAACAAAAAAAGGGGAGAGCATCAGCCCTCCCCTTTAATTTTCCGGAAACCTACTTATTTCTTATCAGCCGCAATTGTATTCACAATTGATCGTAAAGCCCTTACGATAACCGTTCACTTTTCATAAGAGTTAGGATTTCAAAATTGAAATAATGAAAAATAAGAAGAATCCGTCACGAATGAATTCCGGAACTAATTGATGCCCACACGACTTAAATGATCCATTCGAATAGTTGTACGTAATTGGCTCGCTTTTTTATTGATGGCTGCCAGCTTAGCATTCCCCTTTCTTTTTGCATTACGTTCTTCTTGATGTGTATAGTAATCCAAACGAGATTTATCTGGAAGAATCATCATGTAGGTATTGTTTGGATAGCCATCAATAGCTTTGTAGATAATGTAGTTATATGAAATACCGATGGCCTTATCCTCCGCATTTGCTTGCTCAATTAATTTCTCATATTCAGCCATCTTATCGAAAGGAACCGTGAAGAGTATGATCTTCCGAAAATCATAATTCTCTACTTTGAAATCCGGTACCATAACCGAGGTATTGGTAGATTGTTGCCAAATAGAACGCTGGATAGCCTGAGAACGATTAGCAGTGTTTTCTTCCGTCACAGATTTCAAGGCAATGGAAATTTTATCAGATAATACGACACGCTGACCTATGTATTTACCTAAATTCTCATCGCCTTTCACAAAAACCATTCCATAAGTTCTTCCCGACTCAGAAGTATGCGCAGCAAAATTATAGGAGATTCCTTTGGTGGCTTCCATCCACCAATTTCGAATTGCTGGATAATTTTTCTTGTAGATGTCGGTGTCTACTACTCTACTTTCGTTCAGCAAAAAATAGGTTTTTTCCGTCGATTGTGCGGCTAATTGAAATGCCATTAAAATCGAAAATACGAAGATACTAACTCGTTTCATGTGCTTTTAATTTAAAGTTAAACAATGAAACAATTTTCAACATTCCGAATGATTTACAGCCATGTAGCCACCTGAACTTTGTCTTGAATTCAAATATACTTGTCCAAAAACAATAAAAGGGAGAACCTATGCCCTCCCTTTTATACCTAAACCTTAATTTATTTCTTTTCTGCAGCTGCTCTCGCGGCTAACTCATCCATAATCAATTTTGTATCATACAAGTGGATATCACTGACGATTTTATCTCCTTGCCAAAGCATCGCTCGGTGTAATGGAATCAATATATCCTTTCCTGTAAATGCCCCTTTTGCTAACATCACTGCCCAAATATTTGTCCATGTTTCTCCATTATTTAATTTCAATGTTACTACGCGAACACGGTCGAATTTAACCTCTTTCCAGTTTTTATATTGACCTTTGAAATCAGCCAAAAACGCCTTCTTATCCGTGATATCCGCAGTAGTATCACTTGGGTAATAAACTCGAATATTGTCAGCATATGCATCAGCATTGTAGCTTGTATCTTGCGCAGCATAAGCCTCGATCTGCTTTTGAATGACCTGGGTTTTTTCATCCGTACTTGTCATTGTGCCTCCAAGTGAATCTTTGCTAGCATCTACAGCTGAATCAACACCTTCTTGTTTTTGACCACAGGAAAATAACGCTGTCGAAACAGCCAAAATCATGATAATTTTTTTCATTAGTATTTATTTATATGGTTGAATTGGAAACTTAAGAAGTTGGGAGGAGATACACAGGATAATCAATCCAATAACATGTTCCCAAAAGAGAATAAGGAACATTTTAGACAAATTCGATGAAATTTTGGACAATTATCAAGCGATAAAATTTCTAGATTTTAGCACTTTTCTGAAAATTGGGCAATCAAAATTTAACACTTAACCCCACAACTCATGAAAAAAATCACATTCCTCCTCATGACGCTATTAACATGTATAGCATCCCAAGTACAGGCACAAAACAAACCTTTGTATGCGCATGTGGCGTTCCACAAATTGAAACCTGGTCACACGATTGAAGAAGCTATCGCCATTGAAAAAAAATGGAAAACCATTCACAAAATACGCAGAGATGCTGGCCTTATTTCAGGCTGGTCCGTGTATACCATTTTAAACGGATACAAATCACCTAGTATCGACTTTGATTACATTTCTGTGAATTTTTCGTCCGATTTAAACACGATTGGCCAATACCCCATGGATAAATATGCCGCACTTGTAGCAAAGGATTTAAGTTTTGCGAATATCAGCGAAGAAACAGCGAAAGTACAATCAATCTTGTATAACAATATTGTCAAATTCGTGGATGGAACACCAAGTTCCAATGACCTTAATTCTGTGGTTTCCATGGAGGTTTTTAAAACCAGCATTCCTAACTTTTTAAATTACGTAGAATTTGAAAAGCAAATGAAAAACATCCACCAAGATCGTGTGAATGCCGGAGAAATTCAAGAATGGAATTTTTGGCAAACCATAGCGCCTGTTGCAGATGATTCCAAAGGGCAATTCACAGCCTTCACATTCTACAAAGATCTTGCGCATGTCGACGCTCCGATTACGACAACCATCGATTCCGCAAAAAAACGCATGAATCTAAATGTAGAACAATTACTTAAAAAGATGGATGGATTACGCAATATGACACAAAATGCACTCTTACAATATTCGATGGGTACATGGAACGAATAATAGAGAAATGAACGAAGTGGGATCAGCCCACTTCGTTCATTTCCTTTAAATAAAAACTTGGATTCACTCCAATATATTTCTTAAATGCAGAATAAAAGGTCGATCGGTTCGAGAATCCACTCTGATAAATATAAGTCTCCATCGTAAACTGATTAAAATTTGACCTTTGATCCAAAAAATTCTGAATACGCAATCGATTGATAAATTCAGCAAAGGTTAATCCATAATATGATTTGATGGTTTTAGATAATTTCGGACCTGTCAAATCCAATGATTTTGCAAGACCCGACAAATCACATTCAGGATTCAAATACTCTTTTTGCAATTTTATCATATCATCAAATTGAATCGCAGATTCATCTAGTGAAAAGTCAGCTAATAATGCTGGTAAAACTTGTACTCGCAAAACTGGCGAATCAATTTTTGGCAAAATGCATCCATCCATATTTTCGAGCACATTCGGCGTCGAAATAAAATATGCGAATAA
The DNA here is from genome assembly GCA_041191865.1 of Bacteroidota bacterium. Lineage (GTDB taxonomy): Bacteria > Bacteroidota > Bacteroidia > Cytophagales > Spirosomataceae > Aquirufa. The sequence continues at coordinate 3,904 of JBEEOB010000069.1, read as the reverse complement.
ACCAATTCCAACAATACACTTAATAAATTGAGATGGCGGATCAAAGCTGTTATTTAAAAACAAATTAACATATTGATATAGCTGTAGAAGAAAATAGACCAACAAGACTCCGCTCAATAAATTCAGCCAAATCAACGTTTGTCGGTTAACATACGAAAATCGCTCCCCGAATTTCTTTTTCGATTGAAAAATCAAGCCAAGCGACCAAGCACAATAAATAATCCCAACCATAATCGAAACAGGTTGTACAAATCCCGCTGGAATCCAGCCTGATGGAGTACTGATAAAAGAATTATTGTGGGCATAATACGCATCTAAAATAGCAACCTTCGCAGATGGTGTTAAAAACAAGTCAGGCATAATCCCGATCAATACCCCTACAGGAAAGACCCCATGCAAATATTGTATGCTTCGAATAGGGCGATTCGGACACAACATACTTTGCACGTAAAAAAACAGCGAAATCGGCAAAAAAGCACGTAGAATATTGGGGGTCCTCAACATAAAAAGCATTTTATATATATGCTTAGAAGTCAAAGCGTATATATAAAATTCCAAAAAGACCAAGGCAAATATGACAAATACTAAGCCATATACTTTCTTGATATGTCCAAAACGAACCAACAAGTAAAAAATAAAAAAAAGTCCAATTCCGCTGGTTAAAAAAGACAAGTATGGGACAATATCAAACATAATTACACGAATAGTCGAGCATGAGAAACCCGTAAAAACCTCATTATTAATGAAAATTAGACAAATATTTCAAAAAAATGGACAATTCCTTCTCAAGCTAGAAAATAATCAACTAGGAATAGATCTAATTTACATGAATCATTCAACTTATTCGGTCAAAATTCCCAATCAATAAAAACTTATGGAAGTACATCACCCGCATCATTCACCTAAAAATTGGAAAGAATACCTAGGCGAATTCCTCATGTTATTTTTAGCTGTGACACTTGGATTTTTTGTCGAAAATTACCGTGAACATTTTATTGAACGGCAACGAGAACAAGAATTTCTTCATTTAATCGTCAAGGATATTCAAATGGATATCCAAATGATAGACTCTAATTTATATTACCGAACTATTCGTGCAGACATATGTAAACAGTTTGCAACGGTTTATCAATCAGAAACATATAAAAAGAATACGGGACCTTTTTATTTCCATGGGCGCAGACTACATGTCCGTTACCTTTTTGAGCGAACGGATGCGGGATTCCAACTCCTACGAAACGCGGGAGGTCTCCGTCTGATTCACAACCCAGCGATTATTCAAGCAATCCAGCATTACGAAAACTCAATCAGCGCCATCGAAAAATTCCAAGATGGTGAAATGAATTATTTACGCGAATATGCGAAATCGAATGCCGATATTTTCGATGTGAAAGTATTGATGGCTAATTCAGGAGGTAATGTGAGTAATTATTATTCAAACTTGTTACCACAAAACAACCCTCCACTTATTAGCAATGATCCACAAAAATTAAACGCAATGATGGCCCATTTTTATTCAATGGATAAAAGTAATTATGTAGTTATGTTTTTTGAAGAAAAATTAAAAAAGGAAGGTCGTCAATTAATTAATATGATTGAGAGACAATAAATGAATTTTAATAGAGATTCATCTAAATACGTTCATAGCTGGTTCACTTTGCATGTTAAAAATTAGCTTTGTAACTAAAAATTTAGCCGAAAACATAAATCGCATGAATTTTATCTCAATAAAATCAATCAAAAGAAAAGTTAAAAGCCCCTTCAGGACATTAATTGACTAGAATTAACCCTTCTTTTACCATTTAGGTAGGATCAGCATTTAATAACGTAGGAATTGTCTTGGTTTGCAACAGGGGCCTTTGTTGTTGATTCCAATCGTTTCCGACAACGAAATTGCATAATTCAACCAATGCAACGTATCTTGCATTCCCTTACATCGTACGCTTGAAAATCACCATCATCGGCGGAGGAGCTGCAGGCTTCTTTGCCGCCCTTTCTGCCAAAACGCACTTCCCAGATGCCCACGTTTGCATCCTGGAAAAGACGAGCAAATTCCTCGGCAAGGTGAAAATTTCCGGAGGGGGGCGATGCAACGTGACAAACGCGACCTTCAACAACCGATTGCTTTCCGAGAACTACCCGCGCGGCGAGAAATTCCTACGTAAAGCCTTTGATACATTTAACGCACAAGATACCGTCAACTGGTTCGAATCGAGAGGTGTTGCGCTGAAAACATACCCCGACAACTGCATATTTCCGTTATCCAACGAGTCGCAAAGCATCATCGATTGTTTCTTGCAGGAAGCAAGCCAATTGGGCATTGAATTAAAGACCAGCCATTCCGTGGAAAGCATCCGGAAATCCGATAAAGGTTTCCAAATCGAAAGTAATCAGGGCATGCATAGCGCAGACAAAGTGATCATCACGGTTGGGGGCCAACCGAAATCCACCTGGTTTTCGGCCATCGAATCTTTTGGCCATCACATCATCCCACCCGTACCCTCCTTGTTTACGTTCAACATGCCGAAAGAACCCATCAAAGCCTTGATGGGCGTGGTCGTCGAAAAAGCACGCGTACGCATCGAAGGCCAAAAACTGTTGGGCGTCGGACCCTTACTCGTAACCCACTGGGGCATGAGTGGACCTGCCATACTCCAGCTCTCAGCCTGGGGAGCGCGAATTTTGGAAGAGAAACAATATACCTGTTCCATCCTTGTCAACTGGCTTGATGAGACGAAGGAAGAAGCGCTCCGACAAACATTCACGGGCATTCAAAAAAACCATGGAGCCAAGATGCTTCAAAACCACAATCCCTTTCCTATTCCCAATCGGATCTGGATTTACCTCCTAGAGAAAAACGAAATCAAGCCCGAAACCCGCTGGATTGATTTGGCAGGTAAACATGCCAATAAACTTATCAATACGCTCATCAACGACCGTTACGAGGTTCAAGGAAAAACAACTTTCAAAGAAGAATTTGTGACGGCAGGTGGAATCGATTTGAATGAAATCGATGTCAAAACCATGCAAAGTAAATTAGTTCCTGGATTGTTTTTTGCGGGCGAAGTGACCGACATCGACGGCATCACGGGAGGCTTCAATTTTCAAGCCGCATGGACCACAGGCTACATCGCGGGAAAAAACGCGGGTGTATAAACGAAGCTGCAAGATTTTTGTATCTTCGTAAAACGTTATAACACATTCATGCGCATACTATTTCTTTTGTTTGCTTGCCTTTTACTCAACCAAGCAAATGCCCAAGAATTGGTATTCGAAGTGGGCGGAAACTCCACCGAATACCAGTACCAAAATCTCAACGGCTTACAAGTCGACTACCTTAAACCCGCCACGGGACTTCATGCGCAGTTGAAACGCGAGAACGTCTTGTGGAAAGTATCCAAAATGTTTGGCGCATCGGACAAAGACGATAATCCACTCTACGTACCTACCATCAAGTATGCCTTTGGTTTCACCTACAATCAATACAACAGCGTAGGAAACACACAAGGCATCGCTTTGAGCTATCAAACAGATCATTTGGGAATTATCGGCGAAATGGGGCCTGAAATTCCGATCAATCAAGCCATTTCATTGGACATTAAAGGCATCGTTTCCGTAGCCAAAATGTGGAACGGGAATCAGTATATCGCCAACCAATACATGCCCTTAGACGACCAACCGCAATTTTCAAAGATTCGAATCTATGGGGGGTATTCGATCTCGCTGGTTCATCACTTAAGTAAATTTGTGAGCGGCTTTGTTAAATACCAATACCTAAGCTCCGTCAAAGAACCAGATTATCCGGTGAATCATTTACGCATTATCCCAACAAGCTTTTCGTTGGGCGTTAAAATCAATCCATAAGCATTCCTATGTTGACCTATATACGCATCGCATTGGTGTC
>JBEEOB010000068.1:0-3495 GCA_041191865.1 Bacteroidota bacterium | reverse complement strand
TTGATTCAAAATTGAACTCAAAGATAATTTTTTTATTGCGAAGATTTTATAGTTTTGATAAACCAACAAGAATATCTAAACCTATGAGCTCCATTTTTATCGGCGAGTTAGCCGGAACAGCCACCCTATTATACCTTGGAAATGGCGTTGTCGCCAATGTCCTCCTAAAAAATACCAAAGGAAATGGAACCGGCTTATTAGCGATTGCTGCTGCATGGGCATTTGCCGTAACTGTAGCCATTTTTGTTTCTACCTATTTTGGTAGCTCAGGTGCACATTTAAATCCCATTGTTACGATTGCTGGTTGTGTAAAATCAGGTGACTGGAGTTTGTTTCCCACTTTTATCGGGGCACAACTGCTTGGTGCAATGCTTGGGCAATTATTGGTTTGGCTGCATTATAAACCTCATTACGATATCACGGAGGATGCTGGAGCCATTAAGGCTTCTTTCTGCACAGATCCCGCTATCCGAAATACCCCTTTCAACTTTATCTCGGAAGCCTTTGCTTCCGCAATAGCCGTTCTTGCACTAGGAACATTTAGTACGATCGAAACGGGATTAGGGCCCTTTATGGTTGGGATCCTAGTTTGGGTTATTGGCCTAGGATTAGGGGGAACGACCGGTTATGCAATTAATCCTGCACGTGATTTAGGTCCACGCATCATGCATGCGATTTTGCCTATTAAACATAAAGGCGATACAGATTGGGGCTATGCGTGGATTCCTGTCTTAGGACCTGCAGCTGGTGCTGTTTTAGGTGCCTATTTATTGACGTTAAATTAATACGAATATGTATATCGGTTCGATTGATCAAGGAACGACTAGTTCCCGTTTTATCATTTTCAACAAGGGCGGTGAGATTATCTCAGTCGGCCAAAAAGAACACAAACAAATTTATCCACAAGCCGGCTGGGTCGAACATGATCCCGCTGAAATTTGGAAAAACACACAAGAGGTCATTGGCTTAGCCCTGGGAAAAGCGAATCTATCCGCAAAGGATATTGCTGCCGTGGGAATTACCAATCAACGGGAAACAACGGTTGCGTGGAATAAACATACGGGGAAAGCTTATTACAATGCGTTGGTATGGCAAGACACGCGCGTCGGAAATGAATTAGCAGAATTGGCCAAAGATGGAGGCATGGACCGTTTTCGTGCGAAAACAGGTTTGCCGCTAGCCACCTATTTCAGTGGATTAAAATTACGCTGGTTACTCAATAACATCGAAGGCCTCCGCGAAGATGCCGAAAAAGGAGATGCTTTATTTGGGAACATGGATACCTTCATTGCCTGGAACTTAACGGGCGGAACACAAGGAGGCATTCACATCACAGATGTGACAAACGCGAGTAGAACCCAATTGATGGATTTGGCAACGTGTCAATGGGATGATGAAATTCTTCAAGTGCTGAATATCCCGAAACAAATGCTACCTGAAATTAAATCCAGTTCCATGGTCTATGGCCATGCGAAAGGGGTTTTGGGCGGTGTCCCTTTGGCAGGGATACTAGGTGACCAACAAGCTGCTTTGGTTGGCCAAACTTGCTTCAATCCAGGTCAAGGGAAGAATACGTATGGCACAGGATGCTTCTTATTAATGAATACCGGCTTAAAACCGGTTCCATCCCAACATGGTTTATTGACAACGGTTGCCTATCAATTAGGCAATGAGCCCGTGCATTATGCATTGGAAGGATCCGTTGCGATTACCGGTGCGCTCGTACAATGGTTACGCGACAATTTGGGAATCATCAAAAACAGTCCGGATATTGAAAAACTAGCCAAACTTGTTGATGATAATGGTGGATGCTATTTTGTTCCGGCATTTTCGGGACTTTATGCTCCCTATTGGAAATCAGATGCTCGTGGTGTGCTTGTTGGCTTAACCCGTTACATCAATAAATCCCACATTGCCCGTGCGGCCTTGGAGGCCACTGCTTTTCAAACTTGGGAAGTGCTAGAAGCCATGGAGAAAGATGCGGGGATTGCAATTTCTTCCTTACGGGTAGACGGAGGAATGGTCGTTAATCAGTTATTGATGCAATTCCAATCCGATATATTAGGCGAAGAAGTGATTTGCCCTAAAATCATAGAAACCACCTCCTTAGGAGCAGCTTACGCCGCAGGGCTTGCGGTGGGGTATTGGGAAAACTTAGATGATCTACGGAAAAACTGGGCGATTGCCCATACCTGGAAGCCAAGCATGCCTGCCGAAAGCAGAGATCAGCTTCGGAAGCAATGGAAAAAAGCCGTAACAAAAAGTTTCGACTGGGCGGAAGACTAGGCTCTTTTTACCTTAGGAGCATCCGCACGTGTCGTACCATAAGCTGGGCAATTGGCTTGTTGTGAGCATGAGCTCAAAATCATTCCTGCCAAAATGCTTAATGCGATAATTTTTTTCATGTTTTTTGAATTAAACGGAAGCTAATTTCTTTGTATTTCCTTTGGATACCTCATCCGCGGCATCAACAACGACATTCGTAACAGCAGAGTTGTTGTAGCCTAAAATATGCAACATCGAACCGCTCGCTTGCTCTTCTTGGAATAGGCGCGTGGTAATGGTCCCATCCTCAAGACGGTCAACAATCACATGCTTCGGTGCAGGAATCAAACAATGTTGAATTCCTCCGTATCCACCCAATGACTCTTGATAAGCACCTGTGTGGAAAAATCCAACGTATTGGCGTTCTTGATCTTCCTCGAAAATCGGCAAGTATAAATCGGAGCTATGGGCTTCTGTATTATAGAAATCCATCGAGTCGCAAGTCAAGCCACCTAGGTTCACCTTTTGATACGGTGAGCTCCAGTTGTTGACCGGCAACATAATGTATTTCTGGTTCATGCCCCATGAATCAGGTAATTGCGTAATGAATGAACCATCAATCATATACCACAACTCCTTATCATTTTGCAATTTTTGATCGATGATCTCGTATAAAACCGCACCACTCTCCCCTACTGTGTACGATCCAAACTCCGTAAAGATGTTTGGCACCGGCACATTGTTTTTATTGCAAATCCATGAGATAGATTCAACAATCTCATCAACCATCGCTTGGTAATCATAATTGAACTGTAGCGACGTTTGTATCGGCAAACCACCTCCTAAGTCGATGGAATCCAATTCAGGGCACACCTTCTTTAATTCACAATATTTGTAAATAAAGCGGCTTAATTCCGACCAATAATAGGCCGAATCTTTGATACCCGTGTTGATGAAGAAGTGTAACATCTTCAATTTAAACTTCGGATTGGGCTTGATTTTTTCTTCATACAAAGAAATCACATCCGAATAACGAACCCCTAAACGTGAGGTGTAAAATGCGAAATCCGGTTCTTCATCCGTTGCGATTCGAATCGCAAGATTCGCTTTCTCAGCAGTCACCGACTTCTCGTAAAAATCAATTTCTTTCAAATTATCCAACACTGGGATGCAATTGAATCCGTCGTTGATTAATTCCGAAATGTATTGCGTATACAAAGGCTGCTTATA
>JBEEOB010000067.1:0-34256 GCA_041191865.1 Bacteroidota bacterium | reverse complement strand
AAATAAAGCCGTAACTTGCGGCATCATTATGAGGATGCTTGTTATTTCCAGTTATTACTCATAAGCACACATTCTCATTTTATATGACTTTTCAAGACTTACACCTCATTGAGCCTATTCTAAAGGCGCTCAAAGAGGAGGGTTATACTAACCCAACCCCCATTCAAGCACAAGCAATTCCGATCGTATTAAAAGGCACCGACTTATTAGGTTGCGCCCAAACAGGTACCGGAAAAACAGCTGCGTTTACCTTGCCTATCATTCAATTAATGGATGACAAGAAAACCTTTCAAAAACCGAAAAAAATCCGTGCCTTAATCGTAACGCCTACACGTGAATTAGCCATTCAGATTGGCGAGAGTTTTAAGGCTTATGCGCGTCATACCTCTTTAAACTATACCGTTATTTTTGGCGGAGTAGGGCAGAGCCCACAAGTATCTGCGCTCCGTGCAGGTGTCGATGTCGTTATTGCCACACCCGGTCGTTTGTTGGATTTGATGAATCAAAAGCATCTTTCCATTGCTAATGTTGAATATTTCGTTTTGGATGAAGCCGATCGCATGCTCGATATGGGCTTTATTCATGATGTAAGAAAGCTTTTAGCGGCCTTGCCACGTCAGCGACAATCTTTGTTTTTCTCAGCTACGATGCCCCCGGAAATTGTGCAATTGGCTGCGTCTATTTTGCGTAACCCTGCCGAGGTTTCCGTAACACCTGTTTCCTCTACGGTAGAAATCATCAACCAGTCGGTCTATTTTGTTGACAAAAACAACAAGAACACCCTTTTACTCGATATTCTAGAAGATACCAAAATCAAAACGGCCCTTGTTTTTACACGGACCAAACATGGTGCCGATAAAGTCGTAAAGGTCTTGTTGAAAGCGGGTATCAAGGCTGAGGCCATTCATGGTAATAAATCCCAAAATGCCCGTCAAACGGCATTGAAGAACTTTACCGCCCAGACAACGCGTGTGTTGGTTGCTACCGACATCGCCGCGCGTGGTATTGATGTGGATGATTTGGAATATGTAATTAATTTTGAACTTCCGAATATTCCAGAAACCTATGTTCACCGTATTGGTCGGACAGGTCGTGCCGGTGCAAATGGCACGGCGATTTCGTTCTGTGATATTGAAGAAAAAGCCTATTTAAAGGATATTGAAAAGGTAATTGGCAAAAAAGTACCGGTTATCGAAGCGCATCGCTACCCGATGAAGGTTTTAACGATTGAGAAAAAGGCCAAACAAGGACCTCCCAATCGGGGTGGAAAACCTGCTGGACCGGGTGCCGCAGCGAAGCCTGCCGAAAACCCACGTTCATTCGATAAAGCAAAAGCAGGTCGTAAATGGTACGGGAAAAAGAATACTTATTAAGATGAAAAAAACACTTTTGGTCATTGCGGGTCCTACGGCTGTTGGTAAAACAGCTTTATGTGTCGAAATGGCCAAAAGCTTTCATACGGAAATTATCTCGGCCGATTCCCGGCAATTTTACAAAGAATTAAGCATTGGTACCGCGAAACCTAGCCTCGAAGAGCAGGGGGGGGTGAAACATCATTTCATCGATTCTCATTCCATTCACGATTATTTTTCTCCAGGGGATTTTGAGCGGGAAGCCTTGAAAAAACTCACGCATTTATTTCTTACGCATGATGTTGTCATCCTAACGGGTGGATCTGGTTTGTATTTAAAAGCATTGATGGAAGGCTTGGATGACATGCCGCATGTGGATTTAGCTTTGCGAACAAGTTTAATGAATCAGCTGGAAACGGAGGGTTTGGAAAAATGCTTCGCTCAACTCAAGGACTTGGATCCCGCATATGCTGCGAAGGTAGACGCACAAAATCCCCAACGGGTGATTCGAGCGCTCGAGGTATGCCTATCGACGGGTAAGTCCTACACCTCCTTCCGAAATCAGCAAAAAGCAGAGCGTCCTTTTGAGATGCTTAAAATTTGCCTCGATCGCCCTCGAGAAGAATTATATGCCCGTATAGATTTGCGCATGGACCACATGCTTGCCGCTGGACTTATTCAAGAAGCTAAAGAATTTGAAGGCTTTCAAGACCGATACGCATTGAAAACCCTGGGTTATAAGGAAGTATATGGGTATTTCCGAGGCGAGTACGATGAATCTGAAATGATCCGTTTGCTGAAACGTAATTCTCGGCATTATGCCAAAAAGCAATTAACCTGGTTTCGCCATCAGGATGATTTTGCGTTTGTACATCCCGAAAAAGCGCTGGCATACATTCAAGGTAAGCTTAAATAAGCTTCTAGACCTCCTGTAACATTTTGAGCTTGATAGCCTTTGGCGTTTAATAACCGACAAGCAATAAGACTTTGTGTACCATTGTAGCAAACAACGGTATAAAGAATCGACGGGTTTAATTCCTGAATTCGCATCAGTAAATCATCCAAAGGTATGTGGATACCCCCTAAATCAAAATCCGCTCGTTCCCTGGGCGTTCGAATGTCCAGCAGGGAAAGAGCGGATAAGTTTTCCTTGAAATTGTTCGCGGAAATGGATTGCATCTTAATAACCCGCAGCTTGCCAAGCGAGCATGCCCCCTAATACATTGCGTACGTTTGAAAATCCTTCGCTTTCGAGGTATTCTTTGGCACGACCTGAGCGCGCACCCGACCGGCAATGAATTAAGATTTCTTGGTCTTTTAAGGCTTCGATTTCATCTAAACGGTCAGGCAATTCTCCCAAAGGAATCAATTTGGCGCCTATGTTGAATTCATCGAATTCATATTCCTCACGTACGTCGATTAAGTTAAGAGCTTCCCCTTTATCCAAACGTTCTTTTAATTCTTCAATTGTAATATCCATGATTATTGATCTTCGCCACCCACAACCCAAAGGTCGATTAGGTCGCCAGGTTTAACACTAGTTCCTTCGCACGTCGCACAGCTCTGTTTAAAGACAGTTCCTGCGGGAAATGCATCATTTGCTTCATAGGTGATTTTACCCACCTTTAAATTCATGCCTGCTAGAACTATGGTGACCTCATCCATCGGCTTTCCTATGAAATCAGGTATCTCCATATCGACATCTGCAGTTCCATTTCCAATGTATAAATCGACCATGGTACCTTTGGGAATGCTAGCACCTGCTTCGATTTTTTTTCCAAAGGCTTGAACTTCAATGACTTCCTTCACACGTGGATCGTTTACCTCATGGACAATTCCCTTACGTAATCCAGCAATATAAAGTTGTTGTTCCGCACTACGTACCGACAAGCCTACTAAAGTTGGTAACTTGATGGTTGGTGGTGTTTCCGAGTTAATTGTAATGTAAATTTTACGACCTGATTTTACGAGTGCATTCGGTAAAGGATACTGGGATAATACCGTCAAAGGCGGTTTATCTGCTGTATATGTGCAATCGGCTACTTCGTAAGATAAATCATTGGCATCAATCGCTTCCTCCATTTTTTCTACTGTCATGCCTTTTAAATTAGGCACTTGAATGGTTTCTCCGTGGTGTGTACTCCAGGGTAAATACACAAAGAAAAAGCCAAAGAATAGCACAAGAAACAACGAGATTAAAATCGCGATGTGCGTGATTAAGTCTTTCTTGGATTGCGTGGGTATTTGAGCCATGGGTGGAAATACGTATTTGTTGCAAGATAGGGAAAACAATAACGCAAGGCAAATGGAAAATCAGTAGTCAGTGGTCAGTAGTCAGTGGTCAGTAGACAGTGGACAGTAGACAGTGGTCGGTTGTCAGTGGTCGGTTGTCAGTGGTCAGTAGTCAGTGGTCAGTGGTCAGTAGTCAGTGGTCGGTAGTCAGTGGTCGGTGGTCAGTCATTTTTTGTCCAACGTCTAATGTCTAAAAGAAAGACCGAAGAAAAAGTATATAGCTGCTTGAACAGAAACTTATACTTTCACTTCGGACTGACGACTAGCGACTAGTGACTAACCACTGACGACTAATACTTAAACACCTTATCTCCCGCCATCACCTCTTGTGTCTTCTCATCGAACGTAACGCGTTGACCTGTACGATAAGCGGCATTCGACATAATCGTCGCGATGGAGTGTTGGTATCCAGCCTCAATAGGTGCATTAGGAGTCTTACGTGAACGTACGCATTCCATCCAGTTTTTCACGTGATTGAATGTTAACGGATCATTTCCTGTATTGGCATCTGCTGCTACACGAGCACCTTCAATTTTCATCGTAGGAAGTAAGTTTGCCTCCATGCCCATCGCTTTCGCTTCGCGTGCTTGAAGTCCTCCGTTGGGTGAAATGGTATTGGTATCTAAGTTTAATTCGCCTCCATTGGAGTAGTAAATTTCTTTAGTACCTCCAGCTCCATTTGAGAAGCGCGATGTAAACTGTACTTGGAATCCTTTATTTCCTTGTCCATAGTCAAATACAACGGTCATGGTATCGGCATTTTTACGGCCGTCATTCCATTGGTAAATACCACCATTGGCAACAACCGAATTTGGATGCTTTAATCCCGTAAACCAGTGAACCGTATCGATTTGATGCGACATCCATTGACCTGGAATACCCGATGAATACGGCCAAAATAAGCGGTATTCTAAGTATTTACGTGGATCAAAGGTGTCAGCAGGACGGTTCATCAAGAAACGCTTCCAGTCGATATCCGACTCCTTCAATATGCTCGTTAATTCTGGACGTCTCCAACGGCCCGGTTGGTTTACATTCCACATCAATTCGACCATTTTGATGTCACCGAATTTACCTGATTTGATAAATTCTTCCGCTGCCCAATAATTCTCTCCTGAACGGCGTTGCGATCCGATTTGTACGATTTTGCCAGATTCCTTCACCGCTTTTAATACTGCACGATTATCTTCCATGGTTTCAGCTAATGGCTTTTCCGTGTAGGTATCACAACCTGCTTTTACCGCCTCAATGGTATGTAAAGCATGTTGAAAATCCGCTGTCGAAATAAATACCGCATCAATTCCTTTGGCTGAATATAACTCTTCATTATTGCGATACGTTTGTATTGTTCCGCCTAATTCTTTTTCCAAAAATGCTTTTCCTTCCTCGCGTCGACGATTCCAAAGATCCGATAAAGCTACCATCTCAAAGTTCATCCCTTTGGCCAAAGCTTTGAACGGAGGCACATGGGATGCGCGGTGACGGTCTGAAAAGCCGACACATGCTACGCGAACACGGTCGTTTGCTCCAATAATTTTACTATATGATTTTGCACTAAATGCGAGTGTCCCCAGCGTCGCCAAAGCCCCTTTTTGAATAAATGATCTTCTTTCCATGGTAAGGTTTAGTTAATTTCTCTGATTTTAATGTTTTTGTAAAACACAGAATCTCCGTGTTCTTGAAATAAGATAGGGCCTTTGTCTTGCATCCCAAATCCATCCCATTTAGCATGTTTACTATGTGCAACAAGTACCTTGAATATATTACTCTTTCGTTCGTATTCGATCACTTTAAAACCGTTCAACCAGTGTTGGACAATGTTGTTCGGATAGACAATAATGCGACCTTGATTCCATTCTCCTATCTTCCGACGGAATCTTGGGTCTAATTTGTTCGATGGAATGATGTCATATAAACTCGCTAATGTGCGGTTGCCAACAGTTCCTAATTTCGCATCGGGATGTTTTGCATCATCTAATACTTGGTATTCTAAACCAATGGCTGACATGCCCGAGTCATAAGTCTCATTCACAAAATATTTCACGCCTGAATTTGCTCCTTCGGTCAATTTGAAATCAAATGTTAATTCGAATGCGCCAAATTGGTCATTCGTTAGGATATCACCGCCATTGCCTGACTCTTTTCCTCCAGACGAATTTACGTGTAAAGTACCATCCTCAACCGTCCAAACCGATGGAGGAGCCGTTGTTTTGAATGCCGAACGGAAACCTGTTAAATCCTTGCCATTGAACAATAATTTAAACCCTTCCAATTTCTCTTGCTCGGAAAGTGTATTCAAGGTATAATTTTCTACGACGGTTTTGCCATCCAATGGACGCGGCTGCATGTCTTTTCCTGTTTGAATGCGGATGTTTTTCCACATCACCTGCATCCCAGGTTTCATCTCGCCGTAAATCGCATGAACTTGGAAGGCAATAAATCCTTTTGCTGTCATGTCATCCACTAAATAAGTCACAGGAACATCGTTGATCCACGTACGAATCGTGCTTCCAATCGCCTCAATGCGGTAGTGGTTCCAAACATCGCCTAATTTGAATGCTTTTTTTGCTTCCGGTTTTAATTCGTTTTGAGATAACCAGCCCCGACGGGATTCGTCGTAGATTCCACCTGACCAACCGCGTGTGGATGGATCAATTTCGGCTTGGTAACCGTGAACTACTCCATTGTTGTAAGTTGGTAGGGATAAACTGCGAAATTGGATACCTGAGTTCATTTTGTTGTCCACTTTTACGTCAACTTCCATGATGAAATCACCATATTCCTGTTCGGTAGCCATGAACGAATTGCCTGTGCCTGGAACGGTTGTTCCCACCATTACGCCGTCTTTCACTTCATAAATGGCCTTGCCGCCTAATTGTTTGAAGCCCTTGAAGGTCTTTCCGTCAAATAAATTGGTCCATTTTTGAGCTTGTGTCTGCATGGATACACACAGGAGCATCGCGCTCAAAGCATAAAGTAATTGTTTTTTCATAGTTCTATTTTATTGTCTTCTAAAGGAAGTCAAACGCTGAAATTTACTCATTTATCTTGAAATAATTCTGTTGGACTGTCGGCCTACTGCAGGTTAAAAAATACTGAATCCCAAATAGGCACGTTTTCCCACTATTCTATTACTTTTGTAGATTAATTTTATAGCCTGATGCAAAAACAAACAAAAGCCATCCGTATTCAAGCCGAACGTTCTCAAAACCGCGAACATTCAGTCCCTCTTTATTTAACATCGAGTTTTACTTTCGAAGATGCTGAAGAAGGTCGCGCTATTTTCGCGGAAGAAAAAGCGGGAAATATCTATTCACGCTACATGAATCCCAATGTGGATGAGTTTGTGGAGAAAATGGTGATGTTGGAAAATGCAGAAGATGGACTAGCATTCTCAACAGGCATGGCAGCCATTTTCGCATCGATGGCCGGTTTGTTGAGAGCAGGCGATCACATTGTCGCTTCGAATGCATTGTTTGGCTCATGTATTCAAATTTTAACTAAGATTACGGCGAAATGGGGCATTACATGTACGTTTGTTCCAGGGGCTGATTTGAAGGCTTGGGAGGCTGCAATTCAACCGAATACGAAATTTTTATTCTGCGAATCTCCTTCGAATCCAGGTTTGGAATTGATTGATTTGAAAGCATTGGCCGACTTGAAAAAAGGGCGCGACATGGTATTAGCTGTTGATAATTGCTTTGCTACACCCATCCTGCAAACACCATTGGATTTAGGTGCTGATTTAGTGATTCATTCGGCGACCAAATACATCGATGGACAAGGTCGCGTGTTAGGTGGTATTATCTGTGGGAAGAAAGTATATTTGGATGAGATTCGTTTCTTCGCACGCCACACAGGTCCGTCTTTATCTCCATTTAACGCTTGGATTTTATCCAAGAGTTTAGAATTATTAGATCTACGGATGCAGAAACATTCCGAAAATGCACAGGCTTTAGCTGAAGCCTTGGATGGCCATGCATCTTTGGTTCAAGTAAAATATCCATTTTTAAAATCACATCCGCAATTTGAATTGGCTAAACGCCAAATGAAATATGGAGGAGGAATATTAACCTTAGACATTAAAGGGGGATTCGAAAAAGTTGTTGCTTTTAGCAAGGCATTGAAAATCGCGTCCATTTCTCCGAATTTAGGAGACTCAAGAACGATTATTACACATCCGGCCTCTACGACACATGCCAAAATCGCTGCTGAAGAAAAAGTAGCATTGGGTATTACCGATGGACTTGTTCGAGTTGCCGTAGGTCTTGAATCCATCGAAGATTTGAAGGCCGATTTCTTACAAGCGTTAAACGCGATTAACTAATGTTCATCGCGCTCCTCATATGTTTGGTTTTGTTGACGGTCAACGTCATCATCGGCGTGTATGTCGAGCGGAAATTGTCTGCATTCATGCAAGACCGTTTAGGTCCCATGGAAGTAGGAAAGTGGGGACTTTTACAAGTATTTGCGGATCTACTTAAGCTTATTCAAAAGGAAGATATTGTGCCAGCTTTAGCACAAAAGCGACTTTTTTTGTTTGCGCCTTGGATTATTTTCTTATCTATTTTTGGGGCATTTTCCGTGATTCCGTTAAGTTCGGGAACTTGGTTGCAAGGATCGCAAACTGAAATGGGTATCATGCTTTTAATGGGCATTGTATCCTTGGATACCTTGGGTATTTTACTTGCTGGCTGGTCCTCCAATAATAAATATGCGCTACTGGGTGCCATTCGTTCGGCGGCACAATTAGTTTCCTTCGAGATTCCGCTGGGTTTAACGATTCTCTGCGTGGTGATTATTTCCGGAAGTTTGAATTTGCAGGATATCGCGGCCCAACAAGGCATATTTTCATCAGAGGTACAATATTTGTTTGGCGTGAAGTCCCTTGGTATCGAAGTTCAATCCATTGGGGGCTTTTTGGCATGGAATGTAGTTCGTATGCCTTTGTTTTTTATCCTGTTCATTTTGTATTTCATTGCCTCGCTCGCTGAAGCTAATCGAGCACCTTTTGATATACCAGAAGCGGAATCCGAATTAGTAGGAGGTTTTCATACCGAATATGCGGGCATGCGCTGGGCACTTCTGTTTTTGTCGGAATATGGCATGATGCTACTTGTTAGCGTTGTAGGGGTAATCTTGTTTTGGGGGGCATGGTATTCACCTTTCCCGAACATCGGTTCACTTCGCTTGGCTGATTGGACCAATGGGACTCCGGGGGGCATTTCAGCTACGCTATGGGGATTTGGGTGGATTATGTTGAAAACCTATATCCTAATCGCCATTCAAATGTGGGTTCGGTGGACTTTGCCACGACTTCGTGTGGATCAATTCATGTACCTCTGCTGGAAGGTTCTCATTCCTTTCACTTTGCTTTTCGTCGCAATATCAGCTCTTTGGTCGCTACTCGGGTGAGATAAGTCTGAGAATTTGTGTATCATTACCCTTTGCAAATTTTAACCTCTTTTCATGTATAAAACCTTTACTCGATTTTGGCTTTGCCTTGCAATCTTATTTTCTACTAACCTTTACGCACAGGAACATTTATTACCCGTTCTGAGTGGAAAAGTCATCGATGCGCAATCCGGCGAAGCTATTGTAGGTGCTACAATTTCGGTCGATTTCAAAAAGTCAGGTGCAACAACGGATGCAGCCGGACAATATAAAATTTCCTTGCCCTACGGTGAATATGTACTTAAAGTGAGCTCAGTAGGATATAATCCGTATCGAACCAAGGTGTACATGCAAAGCAATTTGGAGATCAATGTGGAATTGAACGATGTTACCAAGCAATTGGAAGAAGTAATCGTTTCTGCTTCATCAAATAAGCGGGATATTCAAACGCCATCTTTAGGGGTAACCGTTCTGAGTTTAAAAGGGATTAAAAAACTGCCAACCATGATGGGTGAGGTAGATGTGATTCGTAGTTTACAATCGCTTCCTGGTGTTTCATCCGTAGGCGAGGGGGCCAACGGATTAAATATTCGAGGTTCGAATGTCGATCAAAATTTGATTTATATCGACGATACGCCCATTTTCAATCCGACGCACATGTTTGGTTTGTTTTCGGTATTCGCATCCGATGCAATTCGTGATCTAGAATTATACAAAGGCGGAATCCCTTCTCGTTTTGGAGGAAGAACAGCCTCTGTATTGGATATTAAAATGATTGAACCCAATACGGAAAAGTTTAAAATGCAAGGTGGAATTGGTTTGGTTTCCAATCGGATCATGGCAGAAATACCTGTTGTGAAAGAGAAACTGAGTGTGTTAGTTGCTGGCCGACTTTCTGCGAATGACTATTTATTTAAGGCGTTTGCTCCCGTGGATTTGAAAAATATCCGTGCGAATTTCTCAGACATTGCGACCAAAATTTATTTCCGACCGAATCAAAAAAATACGATTTCATTATCAGCTTATTTAAGCCACGATTATTATCGTGTGGATTCCTTATTTAGCATTGAAAATGTCATCGCGAAACAAACATCCTTCGATTATGGTCATAAAAATGCTTCTTTTCACTGGAATCATTATTTTTCCCCCAAGTTAAGCATGTTGGTTGCAGGTGCTATGTCAAATTATTCGACTAAAACCTCTGCGCCAGATTCGGTTAATACGATTGACCTAAATAGTTCGATTTTATATCGTAATGCTTCGTTGAGTTTTGATTTCCAACCAGTTGAAAATCATAAATTTAATTTTGGTTCTTCTGTAACAGGCTATGATATTAATCCGGGTGTCCTAAATGATGGAGTCGTTTCGCGTGTTTCATCGGTGATTTTACCGAAGGAAAAATCGGTAGAGGCTGCCATATATTTGGATGATGAGTGGAAAATGAATGATAAATTGACCATTCAAGCGGGGATCCGCTATACAAAATATTGGCGGATTGGTGCGGGTACGGTGAATGAATATGCACCTGGTCTTATGCCATCTGTCAATACAGTTGTACGCAAAAAGGAATATGCTGACGGTGAAGTAATGGCATCTTTCGGTGGGTTCGAGCCACGTTTAACGATGAAATATTCGTTGGCTGAAAATACCACGATGAAATTAGGATACAATCGCCAGCAGCAGTTTTTCCAATTGTTAACGAATAATACGACACCGTTACCAACTTCCCGATGGAAGACAGCAGACTCCTTCATAAAACCTCAGCAAAGTGATTTTGCTTCTTTAGGATTTTTCAAAACATTCAATGATAATGTTTTTGAGGTTTCGATGGAATCGTATTACCGCAATGTTCGCAATACGTTGGATTTTGTTTCTGGTGCTAATTTGCAGTTGAATCCCAACATTGAGACGCAATTAATCACGGGTAAATCAAAGGCCTATGGTTTTGAGTTGATGTTGCAGAAGAAGAAAGGCGAAAATTCAGGTTGGATATCATACACATATGCGCGAGCATTCAATCAAATGGTTGGCGATTTTCCGGAGATTCAATCCATCAACAATGGGAATTGGTTTGCAACAAATTACGACAAACCTCATTCGTTTAATGTGATGTGGAATATTCAGCCATCTACTCACCACAGTTTCTCTTTTACATTTGCCTACAATACGGGTCGTCCATTTTCTTCCCCTTCGGGTAGTTATGAAATCGGAGGTAAAAAATATGCTGTTTTCGCGGAGCGTAATAATGATCGCGTAAGAGATTACCATCGTCTTGATTTTTCGTGGACGATAAATAATCCATCCATGAAGCATAAACGTTGGGAAGGAAGCTGGGTATTTACCGTGTATAATTTATATGGACGTCAAAATCCCTATTCTGTTTTCTTCAAGTCAACTAAGAATGGCTTAAAAGCTTATGAGTTAAGCGTTTTTGCATCTCCATTTATCTCGATGACCTACAATTTTAAATTTTTATAAGAATGCCATTTCCTAAAATTTTCCTATATCTTTTCGTTCTTTCCCTGTTTTCATGTGTTCAGCCCATTGAAAACTTTGTTCAAAAGGACGCAACTTCTTATGTGACCATTGAAGCGGATATTTCCGATGAGCCTGAATTATGTAAAGTTCGATTGACCAATTCCGCCAATCGAATTTTGTCTGTGTTGGCACAGCCAATTACCAAAGCTGAGGTTTATGTGATGGATGATAAAGGCGTTAAGACCTATTTCAATGAAGTGATTAAGCCCTATGGTACTTATTTGCCTCCAGCTGAATTCCGAGGAAAGGTGGGAGCTAGCTATAAATTATTTGTGAAGACACTTACGGGTGAGCAATATGAAAGTTCTGTTGAAACCATGCGGGCTGTACCTGAAATTGAAAATTCCATTGTTCGATTTGAAGCCTTGGAACAATATGCCAAAGTAGATCCTCGTCGAGCAGGATTTACTGTCTATTTAGATTTTAAAGATTCGCCTACAGAAGGCGACTATTATATGTGGAATTGGAAACACTACGAACAACCTCAGTTTTGTGCAACCTGTACAGATGGAGGACGTTTTGATTTTGTTAAAACCCTCGACTGTGTAATGCCTCGTTTTCCTAACAATAACATCTTGAACTACCGTTGTAATGGCAATTGCTGGGATATCACGACCAACAATGATTTGAATGTATTTTCAGATGTATTAACAAACGGTCAGCGTGTGGTTGGCCGACAAGTTGCTCGTTTACCCTTTGATGGTTATGGTTTGTATTATTTCAGATTGGAGCAGCGTTCCATTACAAAAAGTGTATACAATTTTTATCAGTCGTTGATTTCTTCCCAACAATCGACAGGGTCATTGTTTGACGTGCCTGCAGAAACTCGTTTTAGCATTAACATAAAATCGGTAACAAAAGCGAGTGAAAAAGTGTTAGGTATTTTTAATGTTTTTTCGGTACGTAAAAAGATTTTTAACATCGACCGTAGAAAGGATATTCCTACGGGTTATGTACCCATAACCTTCCCAATACCTGGCGTAACCTACGCTTGTCCTCCGGGATCTGTTGGTTGTCAAGATTTAGCTCCTTGTGTAGAAGGGCCATTGCGGACAAAAATTACGCCAGAAGGTTGGGTGTTCTAATTAATTAGGCCAAATTTGTGCTATGATTGGAGTTCTATTAGTGAATTTGGGTACGCCGGATAATCCGAAAACCCCTGCAGTTCGTAAGTATTTACGTGAATTTTTAATGGATGGTCGGGTGATCGATATTCCGTATATCTTTCGTTCCTTGCTTGTGAATGGCATAATCGCACCTTTTCGTGCACCTAAATCTGCCAAAATCTACCAAGAATTGTGGGATGAGCGTGGCTCCCCACTTAAATATTATGGCGAGGACGTAGCACGTGATTTACAGGCGCAATTAGGTGAGGCATATTATGTGCGCTTAGCGATGCGTTATCAGTCCCCAGATATGAAGTCGGCCTTAGCTGACATGCAGTCAAAAGGCTTAAAGAAACTTATTGTTATTCCTTTCTTTCCTCAATATGCTTCAGCTACCACGGGTTCAGTGTATGAGCGCGTGATGGAATTGATGAAAGATTGGCAGGTCATGCCGGACCTTTCTATGGTTAGTTATTTCTACGATCATCCTGCTTTCGCTAAGTATTTCGCCGCCAAAGCTGCGAATTACCAAAAGGATGTGGATTTTGATTATTATTTATTCTCCTATCATGGTGTTCCCGAGCGTCATATTCGCAAAGGGGATTATTCGAAAAACACTTGTGTTTTTGGTACTTGTTGCGAAATAATTACCGAAAAAAATCACGGTTGTTATCGCGCACAATGCCACGAAACGACTCGTCGGATTGCCGCTGAGATGGGCTTGAAACCGGGTACATTTGGAACTGCTTTCCAAAGTCGCTTAGGTCGTGACCCTTGGTTACAACCCTACACGGATGAAACAATCAAAAAATTGGTCGCTGAAGGCAAGAAAAAAATCCTTGCATTTTCTCCAGCATTCGTCGCTGATTGCTTAGAAACGACTATTGAAGTGGGAGAGGAGTACAAAGAGTTGTTCGAAGAAGCGGGTGGAGAGCATTGGCAATTGGTCGAAAGCTTGAACAATTCTCCAGAATGGGTGGGTATTTTAGAAGACCTCGTTAAAAAATCTTAAGATGTTGTATTTAATTCTTTCTGTTGTGTTCTCCGTTCTATTACTGGTGAACTTCAGAACGCATGCACGTTTTCAGGTTGATACGCGTATTGCGATTTTATTGAATTATCCGGTTTGTTTTTTAACGGCCTACCTTCATCAGCCCTCAACTTTACCTTTACAATGGCCTGAATCCACCGATACGGCATTGATGATTGCGATGGGGATTGGTTTTGTGATTACTTTTTTGCTATCTGGTTTTTCCACGCAAAAGAATGGCATGGCACCCACGTCATTGGCAAATAATATTTCGTTGGTGATTCCGGTACTCATCAACTTGTTTATTCTTAAAACGGGAGGAGAAATCACTTGGTCGATTGCAGCGGGTTTAGCTTTTTCATTTTCGGCTATTTATTTCTGTAGTCCAAAGGTTAGTACCACCGCAGGCGTAAAACCAGTTGTTTCTTTATTGATAGCAGTCTTTGTGGCGTATGGATTAACGAATACCTTGTTTAGTTATTTAAACAGCACCTTGTCAGCTCAGGTAGGAGGAACGCTTCCTTTCATCATGATGTTGTTAATCGGATCGATGGCTGGTTCCTTAATCGTATTGATTTGGAAGTCGGTAAATGGCACCTTGAATTGGAATTGTAATTCGGTTTTAGCAGCTATTCCCTTAGGTCTTCCGAATTTCTTCTCTTTTTATTTCTTGTTGAAGGCCCTGGATGCCTACCAAAACAATGCGGCCGTCGTTTTAACGATGTATAATCTCAGTGTGATTTTGTTGAGTGCCATCAGTGCCTATGTTCTCTTTCAAGAACAACTCTCTAAACGTCAATGGTTCGGTTTGGCCTTGGGATGTGTGGGGATTGCGCTTTTAAATGGGCTTTAGACTTTAGACAATAGACTTTGGACATTTGTCTCTTGAAAGTTTATATTTGCTATTATGTGGTGAATTCTAACGTCTAAAGTCCATCGTTAAATGTCTAAAAGACGCGAAGTATCGCGTCTCTACAAATTTTTCCAACGTCCAAGGTCTAACGTCTAAATATTCTGTTCGTGTAATCGGCGTGAAAAATGCCTCAAACTTTGGCAATCCTGTAAGGTTTGCCAAAGAAAAAGACGCGATACCTCGCGTCTCTATAAGGTTTGCTGCAGAAAACAACTCTTAACTTTTAGCTCTTAACTCTTAACTCTAACCTCATTTAAAGCACATTCGCCGTCTGCTCCTTAATCTTCTCCAACTCATCCTTCATGTTCACCACGAAGCGCTGAATCTGTGAGTCATTGGCTTTGGAACCTATCGTATTGATTTCCCGACCGATTTCCTGGGCCATGAAGTTCAATTTCTTTCCGTTGCCTTCTTCCAAGATGTCAATGAAATAACCCAAATGCGTATTTAAACGAACTTTTTCTTCCGAAATGTCGAATTTCTCAATGTAGTAAACCACCTCTTGTTCGAAACGGTTTTGATCAAAATCTTCATTCAAACCGAGTTCCAATAAAGACTTTTTCATCCGTTCCCGAATACCCGGCATACGTACCAAATCTTGTTGCGTGACTTGTTGTAATCCCGAAGCAATCGAAGCAATGTATTCTCTGAATTTATCTTCTACGATTTTTCCCTCACGAGCACGGAACTCCTTACACTCTGCAACTGCCTCTTGAATGGCTTCGTAAATTACCTGCCATAATGCCTCAATTTCCTCGTCTGATGCTTCTTTGGTATCCTGTGAAATGCTTGCCGGTACATTCAATGCTTGTAAATACAAGGCGCCCTCGTCTAGGTTTGAAATTCCTAATTCCGTAGCCACACGTTTTAATTCTGCGTAATACAAAGCAATTTGCCCTTGTGGTAAAATGCTGACCTCGCCACCATCATGATTTTTTTGAATCTGAACGCTCAATTCAATCTTACCTCGCTCCAATTGTTGAGTCAAGTAATTACGAATTTCAATCTCACGTGCTGAGATTGATTTGGGGAGCCGACAAAATATATCGGTAAACTTTGAATTCAAGGTTTTTACCTCAACACGTATTTGTAAGTCTTGCGCCTCTTTTTGGGATTTCCCAAAACCGGTCATTGAATAGATCATGCCTCTTTTTTTGTTTGTTTCAGCGTTAGACCTATGGCCAATGCGATGAATAATAATAAACCAATGGATGCAATTCCATCGACTTGTTTGCCCACCTCAACTGAGGTAGGTTCGAATTTGAATTCTACTGTATGTTTTCCTGCTGGAATCGCCAAGCCTCGTAACACGTAATTGGCACGCGTATGATTCGCTTCTTTGCCATCAATGTAGGCCTTCCAATCCTTATTTCCTCGGTAATAGATCTCAGAAAATACAGCGAACCCTGCCTTATCTGAATTGGATGAATAGGTCAAATGATTAGGTTGGTATTGTTGCAGTTGAATGCTTGATACGGCGGATGTATCCAAAGTAGCAGCACCCACGATTGCACGATCCTGCTCCTCTAAAATGACTTGATTTGCTGGATTGATTTTCTCGATTCCGTTCAAGGCCTCATCCGCATTCTTTGCCCACTGAATCGATTTAACAAACCAAGCATTCCCCAAGGCTGTAGGATTCGTTTGAACGGCTGGTTGGGCTGCGGAGTCCGCCACAATAATGTATTTCGTATTCAACATATTCAATACATGCATTTGGCCTGGATTACCCGCAAAATATTTCTCAATCAATTCTTGGTAGCGACGCAATTTGGCCGCATGATAACCACCTAAAGATTGATGGTAATAACTTGTCGTGGCATCGTTCATGAATGAAACCGTCGAGTTTAAAACGCGGAATGTTCCATGATCTGCTAAAAGTTGTTGGTCTACCGCTGTAGGTTGAATCTGCTCCTCCAAGGTACTTTTTGATACAAATGCTTCCTTGCCAAAATAGCGTTTGGCTACGGGTGTCAAATCAAATATCCCCAGCAAGACGATTCCAATCACCCAAATCGATTTCTTGACTTTCGAAATACTCGAGCTGTAAATCAATGCTGCCCCCAATAGAATTATGAATAAACTTCTGAACGCATCTGCTTGAAACAAATCAATCCGATCCAAACGAATACTATTCCAAATGGCAGAATTCAATGCCGGATCTTGAATGATAGCTGCGCCATCTTGTGCCCCCTTAAAGTCGAAGAACATATCCGGAAGAATTCCGAATAGCAAACACAATCCTCCACTTAATCCCAAGGCGAAAAGTAGGGGTCTTCTAATTTCGGAAAAGCTAGGCTTGTGTTTGGCTAATTGAATCAATCCCATCAGTCCCAAACTCACCATACCAAATTGCACAAAGGATAAGACCATTGTGATGGCACGGAACTTATTAAACATCGGAATGTAATCAAACCAAACATAATTCAATCCAAAATTCTTTCCCCAGGACATCGTTAAAAACAAAGTTGTTATGCCAATTATCCACCATTTTTCGCTTGATTTTACATAAAATGCCGCGAATAAAAACAAGAAGATCACCAAAGCTCCTGCATATGCTGGGCCTGCTGTATATTGTTGTTCCCCCCAATAAGTGGGTGCTTTTTCCACAAATCCTAAGACCTGATCTTCTGGAAAACCTGCGTCAACCATCGTTTTGTAGGTTGCCGATTTCGTTCCTCCTAAATCACCTTGTGAAGCTCCTCCCTTGAAATTTGGGATTAATAGCGTGCCCGTTTCCGATAATCCATAGGACCAATCGAACGCATAGCCACTGTCTAATCCATCCCCTCGTTTCGCATTGGCTGCTAATTCAGACTTTCCGCGGGTTGTCTCTTTGGCATAATCATAGTTATTCCAAAGACGCATGCCGTGGGTTCCGATTGCTAATACAAAGCCTACACCCAATAATAATCCCCGGGTGTACCAATCGATTAGCGTTTTATTTCGGTAAGAATGAATCAACATATAAAGCTTGTACGCCCCAATGATGAAGAACAAATAATAAGTAATCTGGACGTGATTGGCATACAATTCCAAGGCCATGGCTAAGGCAAAAACGGCTGCGCCTAACCACTTACGCGTTCCCCAGCACATGCGAATGCCCGCAAGCACCATCGGCGCGTAGGCTAATGCCAATACTTTTGAGGTATGTCCCGCCGGAATGATGACCAAATTGTAGGTCGAAAATGCATAAAAAACAGCTCCAGCAAATCCTAGGAGAGGTGAGGCCCCCAAAGCCCACAGAAATAGATACATGCCCAATAATTGAAGCATGATTAAATTCACAGGAGTCGGGAATAAATTGGTGATGAAACTACCCAAGTAACTGGAGATGCTGTAAGGATATGAACCTGAAATTTGATAGGTAGGCATCCCACCAAACATCGAATTGGTCCACCAGGCATCCGTTCCTGATGCTTTTTTAAATTGAATGCTCTCCTGTGCCGCCGCCTGAGCTTGCATGATATCATGTTGGATCAATACCTTTCCCTGCAACACCGGGCCGCAATACAAGAATGTAATGATTATAAACCCGATAATAACGAGTCCATGGGGGACAAAGGAGCGCAAATCAATTTTCATAAAACCTTATTGAATACTTACTAATTCCAATTCAAATGTTAAGTCACGGCCAGCCAAAGGATGATTCGCATCCAAAGTCACATGTGTGTCAGTTAAATCCGTAATGACAACTTCTACCACATGACCGCCATCTTGGTGCATGCTCAATGAAGACCCTAATTCCAATTCAATGTGTGGTGGAATTTGCGCACGTTCAATGGTTACGGTATTTTCCGGAGAATGCTCACCATAAGCCTCAGCCGCAGGGATTACAACGGTTTTTTTCTCACCAATCGTCATTCCGGTAACGCCATCATCGAATCCTTTGATAACCATTCCCGAACCTAATTGGAATTCTAAGGGAGTACGGCCAACGGATGAATCGAAGATTGCTCCATCATCGTGTTTTCCTGTGTAATGTACGGCTACTTTATCGCCCGTTTTTGCAATAGACATGTTGTTAAAATTAATCCTGATTACAATATTGCAAGCAGGCAGTAAATAAATTGATTTCTTTTTCTAAGCCATAAAGCCTATCCTTCAAAGTTCAGGATTTTTTTTGCTTTTTCATAACCTATTCAGGTCGCTTTAGGCTCCGACAATAAATATTTAAGTAGCCCAAAGATAGCGTATCGCCCAGATCAGCTGCATACTGAAAATCATAGCAGGCATCCGTTATGTTGCCTGTACTCATCAATTTCACGCCACGATTAAAATATGCCTCCGGGTAATAAGGGTAAATTGCTATTGTCTTGGAATAATCTGAAATAGCACCTTTTTCATTTCCCAATTTGGATTTAAAATATGCCCGATAGAAATAGTAGTCGGCATGATCATCTTCCAAACGTATCGCTCTGGTAAGATCCGCAACCGCACCGGTGTAGTTTTCCATAAATCCCCGACTAATTCCTCTTGAGAATAAAATCTGTGGATTTTGGGGGTATTTGGCGTGTGCTAAGGTTAAAAGCTCATTCGCCTCCTGGAATTTGCCTTCTTGGATTTTCGTTAAGCCCATATTGTAGTCGATCATACAACCGCTTAGTAACAGACAAGAAAATAGAAAAACGTATTTCATTTATTTGAACGTAACGATGGATATTCCCGCACCTCCACGGTCGGCATGCTCATCTTGCACCAACTTAATTTCGCGGTAGCGTTTTAATTGTTCTTTGACCAAATTCCGTAAAATGCCATCTCCCTTTCCATGAAGAATTCGAACTTCTGGCACGCCTAAAAGTAAAGCGTCATTCATGTATTGATCTAAGATCACATAGACTTCTTCTCCTCGTTTTCCTCGCACATCCAGCGTTAAGCCAAAATGTGCCATGCGATCATTCATATCGATTCCTCGCATGGCAGATCGCGTCGACTTCTCAGCTTTGGGGGCCTTTACCTGCTCTAATCGATTTATTTTAATCGTTGTACGAATACCGCCTAATGCAACAACAGCATCCTTACCTTTCATTTCCATCACTTCGCCCACAGCTCCTTCTCCATCCGCTTGTTTGATGGCCACCCAAGAGCCAACGGCGATTGGACCATTAATTGTGGCTTTTTGTGGCTTCTCAGGAATTGCCTGAACCTGTACTTTTAATTTCTTCTCCGAAAATTCGTTTAAGCCTTTCCGGATTTCTTTGGTGACTTCCTTCTCCGCCGACTTTTCCTTGATTTCGCGAATGGTCTGTTCAATTTTCTGATTGGCATCTTTAACTAATTGCTTAGCTTCCGCCTTCGCCTGATTTAATAAGCGTTTCTGTTCCTCCTCTAAATGATTCTTAAGGCTCGCATATTGCTCTTTGATGCTTTCTGCTTGCGCTAATTGGACGGCAAGACTTGTGTTTTTTGCTTCCCAAATCTGCTTTTCTGTCTCTGTTTCCATCAACAGTTTATCGAAATCGACTTGGCTTTTACCGAGCTTTTTTCGGGCATTTTCAATGATTTGATTGGGTAAGCCTATTTTTTGAGCAATTTCGAATGCAAAAGAACTACCCGGTTTCCCCATGTCCAAAATGAACTGTGGTTCCAAGTGTGTGGTATCGTACCGCATCGCCGCATTGAATAAACCCTGCTTGCGATCCGCCAAACTTTTTAGATTTCCAAAGTGTGTATTGATTGCCCCGTAAGCACCTTTTTCGGCCAATTTTTCTAAAATTGATTCTGCAATGGCTCCACCTAATGACGGTTCCGTTCCGGTTCCAAATTCATCCACCAATAATAATGTTTTCTCCTGGGCATAGGCTAGGAAATACCGCATATTACTCAAGTGTGACGAATAGGTACTCAATTCATTTTCCAAGTTTTGCTCGTCACCCATATCCAAGAAGATTTGGTCAAAAAAGCCCATCGTGGACCCTTCAGTTAAAGGAACTAAGCAGCCGGATTGGAATAAATATTGCAATAAACCAATTGTGCTCAATGTCACCGATTTACCTCCTGCATTTGGCCCTGAAACGACCATGATGCGTTTTTGGTCATCTAACGTAATGTCCAAGGCCTTTATTTTCTTCCCAATTTTAGCTAACGATTCTTCCAAAATAGGATGTCTTGCGCCTTTCCAATCCACCCAAGGGCTCGATTTAAGATGTGGTAATATGGCATCGTATTCGATGGCCCAAACGGCTTTGGCACGAACAAAATCAATGATTCCTATCCATTGGTACCAAGCAGAAAGCATAGGAACCATCGGACGAACGCGGTCGGATAAACGAGATAAAATTTGAATGATTTCCCGACGTTCTGCGGATTCCAAGGACTTGATTTCATTGTTTAACACCAAGGCATCTGCCGGCTCTAAATAAACGGTTTTCCCGGTATCGGATTCGTCTTGCACAAATCCCTTGATCTTCCGCTTATGTTCCGCTGCTAAGGGGATAACCATCCGCCCATTTCGGAGCGTCAAGGAAAAATCCTTACTTACCCAACCTTCTTTATACGCTTGTTGGATGTAGGAATCTAATTTCTTCCGGAGGTTTTGTTCTTCGGCAAATCGTTTCCGTCTTAAATCTCCTAAGGCAGCAGAGGCGGTTTCCTTGATTTGACCATTGATGTCAAATACGCGATCCAACTCCTGAATAATGGGAATGATTTGTCGGAAATTAGATCCTTGCTCTTCTTCTTTATTCAGATAATGCTGCGTGATCTTCGCTATTTCAGGATATTTCTCAGCATCTATGCCCGAGAAAAAACGAATCACTTGATATAAAATATCCAGGCCACGATGCCAATCTCTCCATTCCTCCGGGGCTAAATAATGGCCATCCAACGTTAAAGGCGCAAACCATGGACGTAAATCAAAATAATCTTGTTGGGGCCACTCTCCTCCATGCTCCGACATGATTTGTTTCATCTCATTGACCTGTTCCACCCATTGTTTGACAACGGGGAAACGCGTAGAGAATTTCATTTTGGCGGCATATTCTGCGCCCATCGGGCTTAAGCAAGCCTGTTGGATGTGGTCCTTAATCTGATGGAACCCGAGTTTATCAGCAATATTTTCTGGATAATTCATAGCTGATAATGGGCTTTGATTTTTTCAATGAGCGCATCGTTGATTTTCCAATAACTTTCGGTGGTCCAACCCGCAATGTGTGGGCTAAATAGCGTAGTAGGGTGAGTAGCGATTTGCTCAAAAAGTGCTTTTTCGATAGGGGTCCAGGTGGCCAATTTTTCATTGGGCAACACGTCCAAAGCCAATCCGCGAAGCTTACCGGTTGATAATGCCATGGCGATAGCTTCTAAGGAACAAACTGCCCCACGAGAACTATTGATCAAAACGATGGGTTTCTTGAATTGCGCCAAAAATGTTTGATTAATCATTTCGCTTGTCTCTTCCGTCAACGGTACATGCAAACTTAGAATATCCGCATGTTCAAAAATATCGACTAATGCATGTGTCGCTGGGGCATATTTATCATAGGCCATGATTTGCATGTCGAAACCTTGTAGTTTCTTAGCCAGACTTTGGCCCATGTTGCCATAGCCAATGATTCCCAAGGTTTTACCTTGTAATTCCCAACCCCGATTTTCCTCGCGGTTCCAAATTCCTGAACGGACCTCGGCATCCGCTGTGTTAATTTTTCGAGCTAATGTGATTAATTGGCCAATAACATGTTCGGCCACCGCATCGCGATTGCCTTCATTGGCACTGAAGACAGCGATATTATTCTGCGCACAATAATCAACATCAATAAGATCCAATCCAGCTCCAGCGCGTGCAATAAATTCCAAGCCGGAATCCGCTAATTCGGAAACGCCAAGTTTCATTTTGGATCGTAGCACTAATCCTTGATAACCTGTTAATCGTACATCTTTGGGGAGTACATGTGGCTGTTCATCAACCTCAAATCCATAAGAACGTAAATCCTTGGCTAGGGATGGATGAACTTCATCAATGATCAAGATCTTTTTTGCCATAGACTAAACGTGCATACGGTTTTTGACCAAATCAATTGCTAAAAAGAACGCATGTAAAAAGGAACTTGGATCCGCTTCGTTTTTACCTGCAATGTCATAGGCAGTGCCATGGTCAGGGGAGGTGCGGATAATCGGCAGACCTGCCGTAAAATTCACACCTGTTTCAAAAGCGATGTATTTAAATGGAATCAATCCTTGGTCGTGGTACATGCCCAAAACCCCATCAAATTCCTTGAATTGAGCTTTCCCGAAGAAGCCGTCTGCCGGATAGGGTCCGAAAACCAACACGCCTTTCTTGCGATATTCCTCAATCACGGGTTGGATGATCTCGAGTTCTTCTTGGCCTAATAAGCCAGCTTCTCCTGCATGTGGATTTAATCCCAAAACAGCTAACTTGGGTTTTTCAATCGCGAAATCTTCTTGTAAACTCTGCAAGAAAA
This sequence comes from Bacteroidota bacterium, assembly GCA_041191865.1. Lineage (GTDB taxonomy): Bacteria > Bacteroidota > Bacteroidia > Cytophagales > Spirosomataceae > Aquirufa. The sequence goes on along the minus strand of JBEEOB010000067.1, from coordinate 11,214 downwards.
CATCAATCTTATTTTTGATTAATTCCTTGGTTAACGCTTTACTGACGTCTTGTAAAGGTAAATGCCCCGTAGCTACGCCCATCCGAAAACCTTCACTCACCATCATCATCAAGGAGTTTTTCGCCTCAAATCGTTCGGTTAAGTATTCGGTATGGCCGGGGAATTTGAAGTCCTCCGACTGTATATTATGCTTATTAATAGGTGCCGTAACAAGGGCAGCAAGTAATCCTTTGTCCAGATCTTGAGCGGCTCGGTCTAAACATGCAAAGGCAGCTTTCCCGGCTTCTGGCGTTACTTTTCCGGGCTCTACGACTGTGTTTGCATCATCCCAGCAAGTTATCAGGGAAGTGTGGCCTTCTGTGGCATCTTCCATGGAAGCGATGCTTTTGATTGACCAATCCTGTAAATCCAATTGTTTACGATAAAACTGAATGACTTGTTGGGACCCGTAAATCACCGGCGTACACCATTTTAAGATACGCTGGCTCCCTAAGGCTTTCAAAATAACTTCCGGACCGATGCCGTTGTAGTCGCCTAAGGTAATGCCAATAAAAGGTTTCGATGCGCTCATATAAAATGGGTGAATTTTGGGCTTGCAAGTTAAGAAATTTCACATCAAGGAAGTAGATATTTTTTCAAGCCTAGTTATTTTGGTAACGAAGCCTATAAAAATTGTAAATTTTCAAGTTTTGCCAAATAAAATAGCAGTCATCGAACTTAAATCCCAATTAATTTATCATTTTTGTTACAATGCACTAAAATTATTAGCATGCCAAAATCATACGTTAAGAAAATCTCGAGTCTTCTCATCGCAAACCGCGGTGAAATTGCCATCCGTATCATGCGTGCCGCTTCTGAACTGGGTATCAGGACGGTGGCGGTTTACACCTTTGAAGATCGCTATTCACTTCACCGTTATAAAGCGGATGAGGCTTACCAAATCGGTAAAGACAACGAGCCCCTAAAACCTTATTTGGACATCGAAGGCCTTATTACCTTGTGTAAGGCAAAAAAGATTGATGCCATTCATCCAGGTTATGGTTTCTTATCGGAAAATGTGGTTTTAGCGCGTCGCTGTAGAGAAGAAGGCATTGTTTTCGTAGGTCCATCTCCGGAAGCCATGAATGCCTTGGGCGATAAGGTGGCTGCCAAAGTAGCCGCATTAAAGGCGAACGTTCCGATGATCCAAGATTCCAAAGGAGATATGTCGGTGTATGAAAATGCACTTTCAGAAGCGCGTCGGATTACTTTCCCTGTCATGGTGAAAGCCGCTGCTGGGGGTGGTGGTCGTGGAATGCGCGTGGTTCGTACGGAAGAAGAATTGGAAAAAGCCCATTCAGAGGCCAAAAATGAGGCAAAGAATGCTTTTGGTGATGATACATTGTTCATCGAAAAATTCATCGATGATCCGAAACACATTGAGGTTCAGTTACTGGGTGACCAACATGGTAACTTAGTTCATTTGTACGAACGTGATTGTTCCGTTCAACGCCGTTTTCAAAAAGTTGTCGAAGTGGCTCCTTCTTTTGGTTTAAAAGAGGAAACCAAACAAAAATTATATGCTTATGCCTTGTCGATTGGTAAGGCCGTCAATTATTACAATGCGGGTACGGTGGAGTTCTTGGTCGACAAGGATGAAAACATTTACTTCATTGAAGTAAATCCACGTATTCAAGTGGAGCATACAATTACGGAAGAGGTTACAGGAATTGATATCGTGCGTACACAGATTTTGGTGGCGCAAAATTATAAATTATCGGATCCAGGAATCTTCATTCAAAATCAAGAAGATATTCCTTTGAAAGGTTTTGCGATTCAATGTCGGATTACCACAGAAGATCCATCAAATGGCTTTAAGCCGGATTTTGGTACCATTATTGCTTACCGGAACGCGGCAGGTTTTGGCATTCGTTTAGATGAGGGTTCTTCTTATCCGGGTGTAAAGATTTCTCCTTATTTCGATTCGATGCTGGTAAAGGTTTCTGCCAAAGGTCGGACTTTACGTGGCGCATCAGAGCGCTTAAACCGTGCTTTATCGGAATTCCGTATTCGTGGGGTTAAAACCAATATTCCATTCTTGCGTAACGTGATTACCCATCCCGTGTTCCAAGAAGGAAATTGCACCGTACCGTTCATCGCGAATCACCCGGAATTATTTAACATTAAACCGACGCGTGACCGCTCAACCAAAGCCTTGCGCTATTTAGGGGAGGTAATCGTGAATGGAAATCCTGATGTCAAGGTGAAGCCTTCGGCGCCATTCCGCATGCCGATTATTCCTTCGGTGGATGAAGTGGCCGAATTCCCTCGTGGACACAAACAATTATTGACAGAATTAGGGCCTGAGCGTTTCGCGAAACACATTCGTGATTCGAAACAAGTCTTATTTACAGATACAACTTTCCGTGATGGACATCAATCGCTCTTGGCGACACGTGTTCGTACACAAGATATGTTGGCCGTAGCCTCAGGCTTCGCGAAAACTTTCCCGAATTTATTCTCGATGGAGGTTTGGGGAGGAGCAACTTTTGATGTAGCCATGCGCTTCTTGCATGAATCTCCTTGGAAGCGTTTGGAAGAGTTTAGAGAGGCTATGCCGAATATGCTGTTGCAGATGTTATTCCGTGGATCGAATGCCGTAGGTTATTCGGCTTATCCGGATAATTTGATCGAGAAGTTCGTGGAGAAATCTTCGGAATCAGGTATTGATGTCTTCCGTATTTTCGATTCCTTGAACTGGATTGATGCCATGAAGGTGTCTATCAAAGCGGTTCGTGAGCGTACCCCGGGTATTGCAGAAGCTGCCATTTGTTATACCGGCGATGTATTTACGAATGAAAAATACAATATGCAGTATTACTTGGATATGGCGCGCCAATTGGAAGATGCAGGAGCTCATATGCTTGCCATCAAAGATATGGCAGGTCTATTACGTCCATTCCAAGCAGAAAAGTTAGTGACCGAATTAAAGAAAGCGGTTGCGATTCCTATTCACCTGCATACGCATGACACGGCTTCGGTTCAATCTGCGACTTATTTAAAGGCGATTGAGGCGGGCGTGGATGTAGTCGATGGAGCTTTGGCAGCGATGTCGGGCTTAACGTCCCAACCGAATTTGAACTCGTTGGTTGCCATGATGCAAGGCCATCCGTACGATAGCGGCTTGGATTTGGATGCGATGAATGATTATTCCAATTATTGGGAAGCAGTTCGTACGATGTATTTCCCATTTGAGTCGGAATTAAAGGCAGGAACTGCGGAGGTATATAACAATGAAATTCCGGGTGGGCAGTATACCAACTTGCGTGGCCAAGCCATTGCCTTGGGCGTAGGAGATAAGTTTGAGTTATTGAAGGATAATTATTCGGAAGCGAATAAGTTGTTTGGAGATATTGTTAAAGTGACTCCATCTTCGAAAGTAGTCGGGGATATGGCTATTTTCATGACGGCGAATAGTTTGTCTGCGGAAGATGTCTATGCCAAAGGTTCAACTTTGTCTTTCCCTGAGTCGGTGAAGGATTTCTTCAAAGGAGGTTTGGGACAGCCTTATCAAGGTTTCCCTAAACAGTTGCAAGAAATTATCCTGAAAGGGGAAACTGCCTATGAGGGTAGACCGAATGATAATTTGGCACCCATTGATTTTGATAAGGATTTTGCGGCTTTTGAAGCAAAATTCCCAGAAAATGAAAGTGGCTTCTTGGATTACTTGTCGTATAAAATGTATCCAAAAGTATATGAGGATTACTACAAGAATCAAGCTTTGTATGGTGATTTATCCGCGATGCCGACGCCAGCCTTTTTCTATGGCTTAAAGCAGGATGAGGAAATCATGATCACGATTGAACCGGGTAAAACGATCATCGTGAAATATTTATACATGTCGGATCCGGACGAGTCAGGTCTTCGTAACATCACATTTGAATTAAACGGTCAGGCACGTCGTTTAAAAATCTTAGATAAAAATATCAAGGTGGAACGCGCGCAACATGCCAAAGCGAAAGCCAAAGGGGATATCGGTGCACCTTTACAAGGTCGCTTGAGCCGTATATTGGTGAAACCGGGTGAAGAGGTGAAGAAGAATGCACCATTGTACGTGATTGAGGCGATGAAAATGGAGTCGATTGTATCCGCACCGTTTGAGGGGATTATCGGTAATGTAGTCTTGAATGAGGGTACCGTTGTGGAGCAAGAAGATTTGGTATTGACCCTGGAAGAGGCCAAATTGCCAGAACCCGATGTGGAAGAATACTTATTCGTATATGGCACTTTGCGTCGTGATTGTGGCAATGATTTACATCGTTTGATTGCGCGTAATTCGGATTATGTGGGCATGGCGACGTATCAAGGCCAAATGTATCAAGTAGCAGATTATCCGGGAATTATTCCGTCGGAGGATGCCAAAGATCAGGTGGTAGGGGAGTTGTACCTGCTTTCGAATACGATTAAGTTATTGAACGTTTTGGATGAATATGAGGAATTTGATCCTGAGAGCTCTGAGAAGTCGCTTTTTGTGCGTGAGCATGTAACGGTGAAATTGAAAGATCAGGAAATTACATCCTATGCTTATTTGTACAATAAGCCAATCGATCAGAAAACGCGTATCGCTTCCGGCGATTATTTAAAAGGATAATATGTTGAAGCAGTTGATATTGATCTTATTGGTTTCAAGTCCATTATTTGGTCAAAATCTATTGTCGAAAGCACATGCACATAATGATTATGAACACGATAGGCCTTTTTACGAGGCCTTTTCGTTGGGCTTTGGTTCCATCGAAGTGGATATTTATGCGGTGAATGGTCAATTATTGGTGGCCCATGACGTGAAGGATTTAAAAGCTTCACGCAACTTTCAAAATTTGTACTTGGAACCCTTGGTCCGTGTGTTGGAGTCTGGGAAAGCGGGGAATTTTCACCAATTATTAATTGATAGTAAGACCTCTGCGGATTCGACGATGCCGTTGTTATTGAAGGCTATTGAACCTTACAAGGATTTACTTATCAAAAATAAATTCCGCATTGTCATTTCAGGTAACAGACCGGTCGTTTCGGATTATGTCAAATTTCCCGCTTGGATTACGTTTGACGGTCGGTCGAATGAAGAGGTTCCCTCATTTTTAGCTTCCCATGTTATTTTGGAGAGTGAAGCATTTTACAAATTTGGTATTTGGAGTGGAACAACGCCTATGGCACCTGCTTTGCGTACGAAAGTCAAGACGTATGTGGATCAAGTTCATGCAGCGGGTCGTGTGGTACGTTTGTGGGCGACACCTGAGAGTTTAATCGCATACCAAACCTTCTTGGATTTAGGAGTAGATTACATCGGGACGGATCAATTGGGGGCCTTGGCGGAGTATTTGAAGGCGGTTGATCGCCGTTAGTTATTAGCCCCAGACTTCAGTCTGGAGATCTCTTGGCTAAAGCCCAGGGTTATTATTTAGTTTGGTCATTAACTTTTTAATCTCTGATATTTTTTGTTGTTTTATGGATATAACCTATTTAAACACCTGACCTCCAACGTCTAACGTCAAAGGTATTAACTCCCAATTCTTACCTCTTAACTCTTAACTCTTACCTTTTAACTTTTAACTCTTAACTCTTAACTCTTACCTCTTACCTCTATCCTAATGATGTTATCTCGTCGTCGTTTTCTTGCACAAAACTCCTTATTAGCCCTTGCGGCTTTTTTGCCATCCGCTAAAGCCAAATCGTATCGAATGGGTTATTCTGCCATCACTTGGGGTGGGAAAGATGAATTAGCCATAGAAGAATTAGCTGGCTTAGGTTATCAAGGGATACAATTACGGGCGAATACCTATGCGAAATACAAGGACAATCCGGCCGATTTAAAGAAACTTTTGGACGCCAAAGGACTTTCTTTAGTCATGTTCTCAAGCGGCAACGTGGAAATTGATCCAGCAAAAATGGAGGCTAATGTAGCCATGCACGTCAATCATGCCCGATTTATTAAAGCATTGGGTGGGTCATCGCTTCAATTGACCAATAGTTTACGCAAGAATAATGTTCCACCTACGGCGGATGAATTAGCGCGTTTGGCATCTGCGATGAATGAAATAGGCAAGCAAACGCAAGCGCTTGGGGTACAGGCAACCTATCATAATCACATGAATCAATATGGGGAGACGCCAGAGGAGGTAGATGCATTGGTTCAAGCAATGGATCCGAAATATGTACGTCTTTTATTAGATGTGGCTCATTATCATCAAGGTGGAGGCAAACCTGCGGAGGCGATTATCAAATACCAGAAGGTGCTTCACAGTTTGCACATCAAGGATGTGGAATGTCCAATCAAAGGGGATACCAATCCCAAATCCTATAAGTTTGTAGAACTAGGGCAGGGGAATGTCGATTTAAAGGCGGTCTTTGCTTCCTTGGATCGCATTAAATTTAGTGGTTGGGCCATTGTAGAATTGGATGGCGTGCCAGATAAGGCAAAGACGCCTGTTCAGTGTGCCCAAATCAGTAAAGATTTCTTGCAAGGTAGAATTGCGTATCAATTTTAGTAAATTGCCGTTTAAATTGTAGAATATGTTGAATAATAAACGCGGTGCGGCGATTGGATTTATTTTTGTTACACTGTTGATTGATGTGATGGGGATTGGAATTATCATTCCAACTATGCCAACGTTAATTCGAGGATTTGTCCCGGGGCAGGATTTAAGTACAGCGTCACAATATTCGGGCTGGTTGATGGCTTCTTATGCGATCATGCAGTTTTTCTTTTCGCCGATTCTCGGAGGCTTGTCTGATCAATATGGTCGTCGCCCTGTTATATTAGCCTCTTTGTTTGGATTCTCATTGGATTATTTATTGTTGGCAAATGCCCCCAACATTACTTGGTTATTTATAGGTCGAATCCTTGCTGGAATTACAGGTGCGAGTTTTACGACGGCGCAAGCCTACATTGCGGACATTTCCACCGCTGAAAATCGAGCCAAAAACTTTGGTATGGTGGGTGCCGCTTTTGGCCTAGGTTTTATTGTTGGCCCTGCTATTGGAGGCGCTTTAGGTAATATCGATGTGCATTTACCTTTTTATGCTTCGGCTGTATTGACAATGTTGAATGCCTTGTATGGTTATTTTGTTTTGCCTGAATCCTTGAGTTTGGCGAATCGCCGACCGTTTAATTGGCGCCGCGCGAATCCTTTTGGGTCATTGAAGCACATGTCGAAGTATCATCCTTTGGTATTGGGATTGATTGCTGGCTATTTCTGCATTCAATTAGCCAGCCAGGCACATCCAAGTACTTGGTCATACTTTACCATGAAAGTATTCAATTGGTCTCCAGATGAGGTAGGTTATTCTCTTGCATTTGTTGGCTTGATTGTTGCCCTTGTTCAAGGGGGGCTAACACGAATAATTACACCCAAAATTGGGGAGCGAAAGGCGATTTCCTATGGTTTATTGCTTTGGGCATTTGGTTTTTTGTTGTTTGCTTTTGCAACCGAATCTTGGATGATGTATGCCTTTATGATACCCTTTGGTTTAGGGGGATTGGCAGGTCCTGCATTGCAAAGTCTTATTACCCAGCAAGTTGGAGCAAATGAGCAAGGAGAATTACAAGGCGGTTTAACGAGTCTCCAGTCGATTACCACCATATTAGGTCCATTATTTGCGTCTAATTTATTTGCCTATTTCACTACGTCTGAACATAATTTTCCGGGTGCAGCATTCTTTGCTGCCGGTATTGTCGGTTTTATCGCTTGGGGAATTATCATGCGTTCTATTCCAAAAAATAATCAGTAAACTGATAATTGGCTTGAATTAAGGTTTAATGGAATCAGAATTTTAAGAGAAATGAATACCTTTCGAAAAAATTAAATCCTTATGAAAAATACACGAATTGCCTTGTTTTTAGGATTGCTATTATGCGGTTCTATTGTCTTAAATGCTCAATCCACGGAAGAGGTTTTGGGTAAACACCAAGCAGCTATGGGAAGTCCTGAAAAGTGGTCGGCCGTCAAAAGTTTAGTCATGAAAAATAAATTCAGTGTTCAAGGGATGGATATTGAAAGTAAGACTTCCATTTTAGTGGGTCAGGGTTTTCGCACGGAAGTTGAGGTGATGGGAAATAAAATTATTACAGCTATCAATGGAGAATCTGGATGGATGATGCGTCCAGCGATGATGGGTGGTACAGGCGAACCAGAAATCATGCCAGCCGATCAAGTGAAAATGGCATCTTCGCAAAAAAATATTGGATCTGCTTTGATCATTGCTCAAAAAGAAGGTGCTAAGATTGAGCTAGAAAGTAAAGAAAAATTGGATGGGGCAGATGTTTATTTGTTGAAGGTTACGAAGAATAGTGGTGATGAATCACAAGTATATGTATCAGCATCAACGTATTTTATTGTTAAGGTGACAGGGAAACAGAAAGCGAATGGACAGGAGGTTGATACGGAAGTTAACTTTTCAAATTATAAGCCTGTTGATGGATTGTATTTTCCATATACCATGGAAACTACCAGTCCCATGGGAGGGATGATGACGGTGGAGACTGTCGCTGTTGAAATTAATCCAAACTTAGAAGGGTCTATTTTTGAAAAACCCATTAAGTAAATAATAACATATGGAAAAAAGGGGGCACAAAGGCCCCCTTTTTTATTTCTGACTAATTCGTATTTTTGTCATTCATTAATCCACGTATGAGATACATTTATATCCTGTTGAGTTTAAGCCTGCTATTTTCTTGCCAATCAGATGCTGATTTAGAGCCCAAAACGAAAACAGAAATTTTGTTAAGTACGACTTGGCAGATCCAAGAAGTAACCGCTAGCGGTTATTTGAATGGTACGGTTTATCAACGAGGAAGAACAGCCGAAGGATCGCAATATGATATGTCGAAAGTCCGATTGACATTTTATGCTAACGGTACATGTCAAGCCATTGATAATACAGGCAATAATACGGCATCAGGAAAATGGAAATTAATTAACGACGATAAGCAATTGCAAATTTCTGAAACAAATTATTTTATTATCGATGGGGTAGGTGAAATTAATAGCTTATTGAGAACAGAATTTGTTTTTTCTGGCACGCGAACGTACAAGTCTACCTTCGTGAATGCTTCTGTAAAAATGGTCCCAGCTTCTTAATTAAGGCAAAAAGGTATTGATGTGATTTCTTGCTAGGTAGATGGCTTTTTGAACATCATCGTCAGATCCTTCAAACGCCTTGTCTTCCACTTCAATAACAATGGGTCCCCGATAGCGTACATCATGTAAAGCACTGATGAATTTTCCCCATTGAATATCTCCTAATCCAGGTAATTTGGGTGAATGATATTCCAAAGGATTTGCCATAATCCCCACTTTATTTAATTTATCAGGATACACTTTTACATCTTTCAGATGAATGTGGTGTAATTTTTCCGCATAATGGTAGATGGGATATAAATAATCCATTTGCTGCCAAACCATGTGTGAGGGGTCATAATTTAAACCAAAATTAGAAGAAGGGATGATGTTAAATAATTGATCCCAAATTTTAGGCGTTGTGGCTAAATTTTTGCCTCCCGGCCATTCATCATCCGTGAAAAACATGGGACAGTTTTCGATGCCAATTTTTATCTGAAGGGAATCTGCTAAGGCAATGATTTCGGGCCAAACCTCTTTGAATTTATCTAAATTGTAAGCTATGTTTTTTGTGAAATCCCGGCCGATAAACGTGTTCACCACAGGAATTTCCAACACGGCAGCTGCCCGTATAATTTTCTTAATATGTTCGCGGTAAAACAATGCCTGTTCTTCATTCGGATCCATCGGATTTGGATAATAGCCCAAAGCGGAAATCTTTACCGGATGTTGTTTCAAATAGGTTTTTAAATTCAATAGGCCTAATGAATCGAGTTGGTCCACAGCAATATGACTTACCCCCGCATAACGACGTGTGTCGCTATTTTGCGAAGGCCAACACATCATTTCGACGCAAGAGAAGCGTGCGCGATGTGCAAAATCCAATACCTGTTCCAACGATAAATTGGGTAAAATGGCCGAAGCAAAACCTAATTCAAGCATCTTATTTTTTTTCTAGTAGGTAATAAATGGCAAAGGATAATGAAGCAATCCATAGGCCCACGGCCTCTCGTGCTAATTCTTGATTCATCGTTTTCATGGCTAAACCATCGGTCATGAATCCCTCCCAGGCAGTCATTTCAACCCACAATTGTATACCAGCGCATGTGCTAAGTGTAAATAATATCAATAATAATTCTTTGTTGAAATGTCCTCTATAGGCTTGAAAGGAAACATAAGATGCGACACCGTAAACAGGCATCCACAAAATTGGATCCGGATCATTGAATTGCCAATACGTAAATAATAAAAATGTTAGGGAAAAGAAGATTCCCAAAATGGATAATACTTTTTTCGTGTTCATCAGGTTAATTACATAGGTTTTCTACAGCCTCTTTGGCTCCAGGGTATTTTAATTTTTGAGCTTGTTGTAAGGCGAAACATGCTTTCTCCTTCTCGTTTACTTTATAATAGCTTAATCCCATCGCATAGAATCCTTTTCCAAAATTCGGGTCAATTTGAACACTGGCTTCAAAATCTTGATTGGCAAGTGCATATTTTTCTTGTTGGAAATAAATATTTCCACGATTGTATAAAGCATTTAGCTCTTTGGCATTTTTGGATAAGCTTTTTGTAAAGTCGGCAAGCGCGGCATCCGATTTCCCCAAAGCAGCTTGCACGATTCCACGTTGTAGATAAGCGGCACTTGAGTCGGGTTGTAACTTTACTGCAGCTTCCGTCGGCGCTAAAGCGGCATTCCATTGTCCTTGTTCCATTTCCAATGCCCCCAGGTTTAATTGTGCCGCATAAAGTGAGGGTTTTAATTCAATGGCTTTTTGGTAGTTGGTGCGCGCCTCGTCCCAACTTTTCTCTTGAAAAGCGATAACTCCTTGCAGATTGTAGGCTTCCGCTAATCCTGGATTTTTTTCAAGGGCTTTCTTGATGGCTTCTTTAGCGGATACTGTTTCTCCTTTTTGTAGGCGGTTTTTAGCTTCTTGCAGCCAGGAATCGGCATCTGAAGAACAGGCGAGTAAGAAGAAGGAAAGGCAGATAGTGGAAAGGATTCGCATATTTTTAATTTGAAATTAAAGTTAAGGGGTATTCGGAAATTATTGGCATATATTTTGAAAAAAGCGCAGATTTTGCCATATTTGCATCGGCAAATTACCAGCTCCCGCTGAAT
>JBEEOB010000066.1:0-13943 GCA_041191865.1 Bacteroidota bacterium | reverse complement strand
GAATCCAAAGCAGGTGACTTAGATTTCCAAGTCATTTGCTCACGTCCCTTGCGCACTAATTGCTGAATAGTTGGCATTTTAGCGTAATTACCTGTTTAATTATAAATTCATTTAATCCCTTATTTCGTGTGGCAGACTCAATTGAATTGAGTTATCCCACACTAATGGGGGTGCAAATTTAACAATAAGAAAGACAAAACAAAACGGTTTGGCAGAAAATTATTTCAGAAAGCCCTCAATTCCCATTTCCAAACCACGTAATTCTGCCAAACCTCGCAGACGACCTATCGCCGTATAACCTGGGTTGGTCTTCTTGCCTTCTTGCAAATCATCCAACATCCGGTGACCATGATCCGGGCGGAATGGTAAGCGGTAATCCTTCCGACCGGAAGCAATACGTTTGCGCTGCTCCTGAACCAGACCTTTCATCACCCCAAACATATCCACATCGCCTTCCAAATGGTCAGCCTCATGGAAATTACCATGTTCATCGCGGCGCGTCGCACGCAAATGAATGAAGTTAAAACGATGCCCCAAGCGCTCAACCATCCCTACCAAATCATTATCGGCACGCACACCATAACTACCCGTACAAAAACACAAGCCATTGGTATTGCTTTCATATGCGGCTAATAATTGTTCTGCGTCGCTCTCTGTACTGACCACACGAGGTAATCCTAAAATCGGATACGGTGGATCATCTGGATGAATGGATAGCATAACCCCAGCCTCCTCAGCTGCAGGCGTTATCTCCCGGATAAAATCATATAGGTTTTCGCGCAATTCCTTCTCTCCCACTTCTGCATACGTATCTAACGCTTCTTGGAAGGACTTCAACGTGAAACTTTCTTCAGAACCCGGAAGGCCAGCGATGATATTGCGAATTAATTTATCCTGCTGTGCTTGCGTAGCGGTTGCTAACCATTTTTCAGCCCGATCAATTTGTTCTGTCGTATAATGCTGCTCCGCGCCCGGACGCTTCAGTAAGAATAATTCAAAGGCACAAAATTCTGCTGCATCAAAACGAAGCCCCGTGCTTCCATCTGGAAAACGAAAATCTAAATCAGTCCGCGTCCAATCCAAAATCGGCATGAAATTATAGCAAACCAAATCCAAGCCAGCCGCCCCTACATTCCGAATGGATGTTTTATAGTTCTCAATGTATTGTTTGTAATTACCTGAACGCGTCTTAATATCTTCATGCACCGGAATGCTTTCAATGACCGACCAAGTCAATCCTGCGGCCTCAATAATAGCCTTGCGCTCCAAAATATCTGTTAATTCCCAAACTTGACCATTCGGAATCTGATGCAAAGCACTTACAATCCCTGTTGCTCCTGCTTGACGAACGTCGGATAATTTTACGGGGTCATTCGGCCCAAACCACCGCCATGTTTGCTCTAATGCCATAATTATTCTTTTTTTGACTCTTTACGCCGGCAGGGTCCCAGCTACCGCTGCCAGGGTCTGCGACCCTGGCAGCGGTAAACTTTTCCGGAATTATCTTACGCTGCCGGGGATCTAACCCCGGCAGCGTAATCATACACCCTCTTTTAAAACTACTCTAGAAAGCCCGAAAAAGAAAAAACTTACTTGATAATTAATATCAACAACGCGATAAAAGAAAAAACCTTGTCCGTAAAACGAACAAGGTTTTTGTAATCAAGCATTTATATACTTCCTTCAAAATCTGCTGGAAGAGGTGCAAAATTAGGGATTTTTTACAAAGAGCAAAACCCTATCCATTTTGATGCGCAGGACGCAACAAATCGGTCACCGTTTTCACCGGATTAAATGTCTCTAAGGGTACTTCCACAAACAAGGTATTCCAATTCGCCATAGCGCCATTCCATAAACCTGGCAACTCCTGCGCCTTCAATGACTTTCCATCTTTAGTTTTCTCGGTAATGAAACCTGTCGACATATCTCGATACGCCAGTAAATCCTTTCCTCGGGTCGCACAAACCAAATCCACCGGATTAAAATGCGTAGACCCCGCAAACAAATCCTTTTGTGTAGCATTCGACATATCCACTTGCGCAGATTCAACCAGCTGTAATGTCAAATTACCTACAGCATCTTGACACCAAAATGGACCGCCACCTGGCTCTCCCGTATTTTTTACAACGCCACATATACGTGTGGGCCGACTTAATATTTCCAACAATGCCTCCGCTTGTGCATCCAAAGATAAAAACGCAAAATCAGCAGAAACCTCAAACCCCAAATAGGTTTTAATCTCCAACAATGCCTCTTCAATTAAGGCTAGTTTCAAATCTCCTTTCAAGCGCATTTCTAAATAACTAATACCCTCCAAGATCCACAACAACAATCCAGCTAAGGCCTTTTTATATTGAATAGTCGCCAACTTCAAATGATCTGGCACCACATTATCGATATTCTTAATAAAAATAATGTCCGCTGATAAATCATTTAAGTTCTCTAACAATGCACCATGCCCCGCGGGACGAAACAATAATGACCCATCATCCTCTCGAAACAAGCTATTATCCATGTTCACCGCTACGGTATCCGTAGCCGGCTTCTGCTCTGAAAAAGTAACCTCAAATGTTATCCCAAAATGCGATGACCAAATCGGTGATAGCTGTGCCACCAACGCTTCAAAACGCCCTCGATGCTCCGGCGAAACCGTAAAATGCAATCGCGCTTTTTGGCCATCCGATGCATATTCTGCAGCCTCAACCAAATGCTCTTCCAATGGCGTTCTAGCCCCCGCTGGATAGCGATGAAATTTCAAGAGCCCTTTGGGTAATGATCCATATTCCATACCAGAGGCGCCCAATAACATCTTCAAGACTTCCACTTCTGAACTACCCTCAGGTGTAATTGATTCCAATTCCTCATTAAACGCAAAGGAAGCCTTCTGGCTAAAAAATAATTCCGACTCCTTATTAGGTTGCCCAGACGAAATATATTCAAACAAGGATTTAAACATCCGTGTCGCTGCTCCAGATGCGGGCACCATCTTCAATAAATTCAATGAACTCCGACGAGACTCAAAACGCTCAATGTGTGAAGCCAAATCGGCATCCGAAAATCGGACGATGCCATCACCTATTGTCGCCGACTTCTCAAGGTTCATCCAAGGGAAGCCTTGTTTAAAATAATCAACTTGTTGATTTATTTCCTCAGGACGAATGCCCCGAGCAGCCAATTGCTTTAGATCAGATGCTGTTAACATAATATGCGTTTAAAAAAATAAAAATACGCTTTGCTGTGAATTTTCCCTCATAATCAAACAGATTATTTTTAAAATAATGCCACTTACCAAACCCTCAACTTTATCCTTCAAGCAATTTTTGGTAGATTTGAGTTAACATGCAGGATATCCATCACATATTGCAACAACACTGGGGTCACACGCAGTTTCGCCCCTTGCAACAGGATATCATTGAGTCGGTCCTTAAAAACCAAGATACCCTTGCCCTCTTGCCCACCGGCGGTGGGAAATCCATCTGCTTTCAAGTACCCGCACTCGCAAAAGAAGGAATTTGCATCGTCATCACCCCACTGATTGCATTGATGCAAGATCAAGTGGATCAATTGACCAAAAGAGAAATTCCAGCCATCGCCATCTATTCCGGCATGTCAAAAAAACAAATTGACATTGCCCTTGACAATTGCATCTATGGCCAAGTAAAATTTATTTACATTTCCCCCGAAAGGCTCAAAACTGACCTGTTTATCGAACGGGCCAAACAAATGAACATTTCCCTTTTGGTCGTTGACGAAGCGCATTGCATTTCCCAATGGGGCTATGATTTCAGACCTCCTTACCTCGAAATCAATAATTTCAGAGAGCTTATCCCCAAAGTTCCCTGTATCGCTTTAACGGCATCTGCCAACCAAGATGTAAAACAAGATATCATCGAAAAACTCGGATTTAAAAACCCGAAAATATTCCAAAAAAGCTTTACGCGGTCAAACCTTTCCTACTCATGTAAATGGGAAGAAAACAAAGATCCCCAACTTGTGCAGATGATTCAAAAGGTGGGCGGATGTTCCATCGTCTATGCGCGCAATCGACGCAAGACACAAGAAATTGCTCAACTACTCCAGAAAAATGGAATACTCGCAGATTATTACCATGCGGGTTTAGCGACCGAAATACGTACCCAAAAACAACAAGATTGGATTCAAAATAAAACTCATTGCATTGTAGCAACCAATGCGTTTGGCATGGGCATTGATAAACCGGATGTTAGACTCGTAGTCCACATGGACTTGCCGGATACCCTGGAGGCATATTACCAAGAAGCAGGACGCGCAGGTCGGGATGAGAAAAAGGCCTATGCTGTAATACTTGTAGAAGAGCAAGACATCAAAGACCTACACGCAAACTGGGAAAAGACTTTTCCCACGCCTGCCGTTTTAAGTAAGACCTACCAGGTCATGAGTAATTACCTGCAAATTGCAGAAGGTAGTGGAGAATTAAGCACCTATGATTTCGATTGGACAGAAATGGCCCGTCGTTTTCAACTGCCTGCCTCGGAAACCTATTTTGCTATCAAGACCTTGGAAAGCGAAGGATTGTTAATTTTAAATGATTCATTTCAAAATCCTTCGAAAATCCGAATTCAAGCAACTGCAGCAGAGGTCTATGACTTCATGATTCGAAATGAGAAATTTGAAACATTCATCAAATTCCTGCTTCGCCATTTTGGAGGAAACCTGTATACCCAATTCATTTCCATTTCTGAGGTCAATATCAGCCAACTCATCAAAATGCCCTTGGCAGATGTCGAACGTATTTTGCAATTATTGACCAAATTTGAAATAATCGAATACGAAAAGCAATCGGGCTTACCCAAATTAACATTGCTGACTCCTCGCGCCAATTCGGAAAATTTGCCAATAATTTGGAGTGAATATTTGAAGAAAAAGGAAAAAAGCCAACATAAAATTAAATCGGTCGAGACATACGTTCGAGCAGACAAAAGCTGCAGAAATAGATTAATAACGGCCTATTTTGGGGAATCCGACCAAACGAATTGTGGTATTTGCGACAATTGCATTCAGCGCAAAAAGGAATCCAGTGGCAAGGCCTACCCCGAGGGGATGGAAAAAGAGCGTCAATTCATTTTGAATTACCTCAAAAACGGAGCGATGACGCTCCAAGATTTAGTCGAATGCCTCCGCCCATTAACACAGGCAGAGGCAGCTAAGATGATACAATATTGCCTCGAAATGGGCGATATTAAGTATCAGTCAACAGACGTTTTGGCCTTAGCCTCGTCCTGAAAAACAAATTTTACTGGATTTTTCACTTGCTGTGCCAACAAAGCAATCGATAGCACCTCCGTCGCGTGATCCACATAATGGAATTTCAAGTCGGAAATATAATGTGCCTCAATTTCCTCTACATCTTTCTGGTTCTTATTGCACATGATAATCTCCTTAATACCCGCGCGTTTAGCTGCTAATATCTTTTCTTTAATTCCCCCAACAGGTAACACTTTTCCTCGTAAAGTAATCTCTCCCGTCATCGCTAAATTCGCCTTTACTTTTCGCTGAGTCAAAGCAGAAGCAATCGCTGTCAACATCGTTATCCCCGCTGAAGGACCGTCTTTCGGTACTGCCCCTGCAGGCACGTGAATGTGCAAGTTATACTGATCAAAAATACGGTAATCAATTTGGTAATCATCCGCATGCGCCTTTAAGAAACTCAAGGCCGCCACGGCAGATTCTTTCATGACATCCCCTAATTGACCCGATAAAGTCAATTGGCCCTTACCCCGGTTCAACAAGGTTTCAATGAACAAAATATCACCACCCACAGGTGTCCAGGCTAAGCCCGTAACGACACCAGCGTACTCATTACTTTCGTAAGCATCCTTATCAAATACCTCTTGGCCTAACATGCTAACCACATCAGCAGGCTGAATTTTACTTGGATATTCCTCCCCGATCGCAATCGATTTCGTCAACTTACGAACAACGCGACCGATTTCCTGTTCCAATTTTCGCACACCCGATTCACGCGTATAACCTTCTACTACTTTTTGTATAGCAGCATCCGTCATCGTAAAGGCCACCTTGTCGAGCCCATGTTCCAACTTCTGTTTAGGCAATAAATGCTTTTTCGCGATTTGAACCTTCTCCTCCATCGTGTAGCCGCTCACCTCAATAATTTCCATCCGGTCACGCAAAGCAGGATGAATGGTATCCAAATTATTAGCGGTAGCTACAAACATGACACGGGATAAGTCATATTCGACCTCCATGTAATTGTCTAAAAAGCTATTGTTTTGTTCAGGATCCAAGACCTCTAATAAGGCCGAAGATGGGTCTCCCCGGTGATCGGCTCCAACCTTATCAATCTCATCTAAGATGAACACGGGATTCGAAGAACCTGCCTTCTTGATGTTTTGAATTACCTTGCCTGGCATTGCGCCAATATAAGTTTTACGATGCCCACGAATTTCCGCTTCATCACGTAAACCACCTAAGGCCATTCGCACATATTTACGACCCAAAGCCTTCGCAATCGACCGACCTAATGAAGTTTTACCCACACCCGGAGGGCCATATAAACAAAGTATTGGCGCTTTCATGTCTCCCTTCATCTTCAACACCGCCAAATACTCGATAATTCTTTCCTTTACTTTTTCTAAACCAAAATGATCTGCATCCAAAACTTTCTTTGCCTTAATCAAGTCAAAGTTATCTTTCGAATATTCACCCCAAGGAAGGTCAACTAACAACTCCACATAATTCATCAACATCGGATATTCCGGTGACATGGAATTTGTACGTTGCAACTTGCTCAATTCCTTTTGGAAAAAATCATTCACTTCCTTCGTCCACTTTTTCTTTGATGCACGTGCTCGCAAGCCATCTAATTCTTGCTCAGGACTTTCTACTCCAAGTTCCTCTTGAAGCACTTTGATTTGTTGGCGTATGTAATAATCCCTTTGCTGTTGGTCGATATCACTCGATGCCTTACTTTGAATTTCGCGCTTCAATTCTAATAATTGAATGTCTTTCATCATATGCTCCAGCAAAGTTGTCGCTTGTTCCAAACCATTCAATTGCTCAAGCAAAGCCTGCTTTTCAGGCAATTCCGCATTCACATTGGAAGACAAGAAATGAACTAGGTAGGAAGGAGACTCAATGTTATCCAACGCAATTTGAACTTCCCGAGGGATCTCAGGATTCAAGTTGAGGATTTTAGACGCATTTTCTTTCAAGGTCGAAATCAATGCCTTATTCTCCCGATTCAATTTCTTCGGAAATGTGTCTTCTAAATAATTGACTTTTGCAATAAGATTGGGTTCAGTTTTGATGTATTCTTTTACTTCAAATCGCTTTCGTCCTTGCACAATAATGGTGGTATTTCCACCAGGCAATACAAACATCTTAACGATATGCCCAACAGTACCAATCTTGTATAAATCCTCTGGCAAAGGTTCCTCTTTGGAATGATTTGCTTGAGCCAAAACACCAATGGTGCGATCTCCTTTATACGCTTTCTTAACTAAACGAACAGATTTTTGACGGCTCACCGTAATGGGAATCACCATACCCGGAAACAATACAATATTACGAATAGGTAAAATTGGTAACTCTTCTGACAAAACGCCCATTTTGTCATCACTACCCGCTCCCTCCCCACCAATGGGAATCAATTCAATATTCTCAAAGTCAGACATATCTGACAATCTCAAATGCTTAAAAAGGTCGTTTGAATTATTCATACACACAATTTATAATATTCCCCTCGTTAATTTTTTTTTAAAAGTATGGGCATATAATCAAATATCATGCCACATGACCTTTTGGCAGACCACCCTATTCAAATATTTGAATCCACTTAGTCGATTGAAACAAATACGAATGCTTTTGCTCCCCTCGGGCTACATGAAAAAGATTGGTCTGATCAGGAAATATTTCAGCCAATAAGCTATTTTCCCAATACATACCCTTCATGTTTTGTTCTGTAGGGACCTCCACATATACCCAAACAACATCTTTCACAAGTTCCGAGCCTAAATACCGATAGGGCGTTGTGAGCTGCTGATTGACGTGAACCCCCAAATGCTTTCGCATATAAGACTCGAGTATTTTATCTGTTTGTGGGCCTTCTTGAAACATGAATCGTTTACCCGTAAAAGCGGTCAGTCCTTGCTCGAAGTCGTCTTGAAATAAGCGAATGCTGATTTCCCAGACTTTATCTTTAGCATTATATACACATTCTCCTACGCTTGAATGGAATGGATGCACACTTCCCAAGAGCGGGAAAGTCATCAAAAACAACAAGATAAGCCCTTTTTTCAATGTTAGAAAAATGCTTTAAAGAGGTCATTCCCAAACGTATATGCCATTAAAGCAAGTAAAATAATCATGCCTACTTGTTGGGCCCGCTCCAATACTTTTTCCGATGCCGGCTTACCTGTTATCATTTCATAAATCAAGAAAATGGCATGGCCACCATCCAAGGCAGGAATAGGCAAGATATTCATGAAAGCTAAGGCCATCGACAATAAGCCCGTCAACATCCAAAAACGATTCCAATCCCAAACACCCCCGAACATCTGTGCAATTCCAATAGGACCACTTAAGGCTTTAGATGCCGAAACATCGCCTGTTGCTATCTTTTTAAAGCCACGAATGTTATCCGAGATGACCGAGAAAGCGCGTCCCGTTCCGATGCTTAATGACTGAGCAAACGTATAATCTTCATGGGTTGTCTTGATCAATAATTCCGGAAGAAACCCAATTTGTCCGCTCTTAGAAACCACCATGGATAAAGTATCCGATTTGCCTTGTCGGTTAATGGCTAATTTAATAGGCTTACCAGCTTCCTTACCTAAAACTTCTTTGACTTCATGGTAGAAATGAATGCTTTGTCCATTCACCGCTGTAATGTAATCTCCAGCTTTTAAGCCTGCTGAAAACGCGGGCAATAACTCGCCATCTTGACTTCCTGGTTCTTCAGGCGCTGCAACTTCTGCCACTTTAAACGCCGCCATCGGCTCGATGAAAGCCGCCTTTTTATCACTTAATTTTTCGATAAAGTTTGATGGAATTTTCACTTCAATTTCTTGCCCATCACGTAAGACCGTGTAAGACGAATTTTCGCCCAACAAAACATCCGAAGTGCGTAGATCAGCCAATGATGTAAAATCAGCCCCATTGACCTTAACGACCTTATCTCCTGTTTTTAAACCGATTTGCTTGCCTAATTCCAAGGCGACAATACCATTCTTATTCAACTCGTCTTTCGATATGAAGTTATTCCCATTCGAAAAAGTAAGTGCCACAAAAATGACAACACCTGTAATCACATTTACGATGACACCGCCTAGCATCACGATTAATCGTTGGTAGGCAGGTTTCGCACGAAACTCCCAAGGTTCTGGTTCTTTCGCTAATGTTGCTGCATCTTGCGTTTCGTCAATCATCCCCGCAATCGAAACATAACCTCCAAGCGGAAACCAACCTAAACCATATTCCGTACCGCCTACTTTTTTCTTAAAAAGGGCGAAGTTTAATACGGTCGGAATTGGGAATAAAAAATCAAAAAACAGATAAAATTTATCAACCCGCATCTTAAACCATTTGGCTGTAATGAAGTGTCCAAATTCGTGTAATGTTACCAAAATTGACAGCCCCAAAATTAGCTGTCCTGCCATAATCAAACCTTCCATACCTTATTTATTTTGTTTGTTAACCCACATTTGGGCCATTTCTCTCGTTAATTTATCTGTCCTAATATAGTCCTCTAAGCTAGGATTAGGTAAAAAAGTTCCCTTCACCATGCAATCGGCTAGCAAATCAGACATTTCTAAAAAGCCTATTTCATCTTTCAAAAAGGCCGCAACCGCGATTTCATTCGCAGCATTGAGGATACAAGGCATATTACCTCCTTGATCCAAGGCTTTAAATGCCAAACCCAAATTTCGGAATGTCTCCATATCCGGTTGCTCAAAGGTCAGCGAAGCAAAATTCCTGAAATCAAAACGGGGAAAATCGGCCTGCATTCGATTCGGATATCCTAAGGCAAATTGTATCGGTAGTTTCATATCAGGCAAACCAAGTTGCGCTTTGATTGAACCATCTTCAAATTGCACCAACGAATGGACAATCGATTGTGGATGGACAACCACATCAATTTGAGACGCTTTCACATCAAATAACCAAGCAGCCTCAATTACTTCCAATCCCTTATTCATTAAACTAGCGGAATCGATGGTAATCTTCGCTCCCATAGACCAATTGGGGTGTTTCAAAGCTTGTGCGCGGGTAACTTGTTCCAAATCAGCACGCTTTCTTCCTCGGAATGGACCACCAGAAGCTGTGAGAATCACCTTTTCAATCGGATTGTGAGACTCGCCCATCAAGCACTGAAAAATCGCTGAATGTTCCGAATCCACAGGCAAAATGGGCACACCCATTTCACGCGCTAAAGGCATAATTAATGACCCTGCTACAACAAGCGTTTCCTTGTTGGCCAAGGCAATCGGCTTACCTGCCTTGATCGCCTTCACCGTAGGCAGCAAACCTGCATAACCCACCAAAGCCGTCAAAACAATATCGACATTGTCTAAACAAACCACTTCTTGCAGGGCATCAGCACCGGCCAGAACTTGTATCGAAGTCCCCGAAAGGGCTTCTTTTACAAAAGCATATTTTTGCTCATCCCCAATAACCACATGGCTGGGCTTAAATTGCAAAGCTTGCTCAACTAATAAATCTGCATTGGATTGCGCGGTTAACACCGATACCGAGAAGGCGTCTGAATGTTGCATTACAACATCCAAAGCTTGCGTCCCAATGGACCCCGTCGAACCTAAAATTGCTATTCTTTTCATCCGAGCATCGCCATTATTTGTTGAATAAATTCAATCCAAGTGGAAGGCCGCGTCAAGGTGATAAACAACACACCAAAAAGCCCACCATACAAATGTGCGGAATGATTAACATAATCCCGGCCTCGGCGATCCATCGCAATGGAATACCAAGTAAATAAGCCTGCGTAGATAAATCCAGGAATCCCTACAACCCCGAATAGATATATTTTTTCTGTGGGGAAGAACATGATTCCCGCAAAAATAACCGCGGAAACAGCGCCTGAGGCACCTAGTGAATTAAAATAGGGATTGTTTCGTTGTTTGAAATAGGTAGGCAAATCTGAGACTAGAATCGCTAGTAAATAAAATACCACATAGACATACCCCCCAATTCCCGGAAAAATAATCGAGAAAATATACTCCAATTGCGTCCCAAAAAAGTAAAAGGAAAACAAATTAAAGAACAAATGCGCGAAGTCGGCATGGATAAAACCAGAAGTCAAAAACCGCCAGTATTCTTGCTTTTTATTGATTCGATAGGGCGACATCGTCATCGCATCTAACCATGCTGGCTTTTGCCAGGCAAGGAGCGAAATCCCGACCGTAATGGCCATTAACATGAAACTGAGTGAATTTGAATTCCCCATCGAATACGGGCGATGCCCATTAAAATTTAGCCTACAAAACTACATTAAACTTCCCGATCAACCAACCCCGACAAGAATTTCCCTAAGGCCTCTTGCTGTGCTGCTTGCAGGTTTAGTTGGTCTATCGCCAGAAAGGCTTGATCAAAATACTGATTAATTTTCGACTCGGTCTCTTTCCGAATCCCCAAATCGGTGTAGAGCTGGGTAACAGCTTGAACCTTTTCAACGGGATTTGGATTGCTGGCGGCTAACCAACGATTCAATGTTGCTAGCGACTCCCCTTGAGCTGTTTCTAAGGCACGAATCAACAAATATGTTTTCTTATTAGCCAATATATCACCACCAACCTGTTTCCCAAATTTTTCAGGATCACCATAAACATCAAGTAAATCGTCCTTTAATTGAAATCCAAGACCGATGCATTCGCCAATTTCATACAATGTCGTTGCAACGCTAGCATCAACCCCTGCCAAGATCCCTCCCATTTCCATCGATAATCCAATCAAAACTGACGTTTTTAAACGAATCATTTCGATGTATTCTTCGACCGTAACCATAGTTCTACTTTCGAAATTCATGTCCATTTGTTGGCCCTCACATACCTCCGCAGCCGTCCGATTAAATCGGGTAATCAAATGTTGGTATTCACCTAATGTCAAATGATTGCATTGATTCAGGTATTGATAAGCATTCACAAGCATCACATCCCCTGAAAGTATAGCGATGTTGTCATTCCACTTTTCGTGTACGGTTTGCTTACCCCGACGTAATGGCGCCTTGTCCATAATATCATCATGCATCAAGGTGAAATTGTGAAAAATCTCAATGGAAAGTGCGGTTGAAACCACCTTCTCCCAATCCGCTTTGAACAAGGAATAAGACAATAGACAAAGTACGGGACGAATACGCTTGCCCCCCAATTGCATCAAATAACGAATAGGCTCATAGAGCTCCTGCGGAGATTTCCCTAGACGTTGGTGTTTAATTTCGGCTTCGAGCGCGGGCAAAAATTCTTGTATCATAATTATCGATCTACTTCGCCCATGACTAAATCCATGGATCCAATGATAGCCACTAAGTCGGCCAAATAAGCCCCTTTTGCCAAATCCGGTATCACCGATAAATGATGAAAGGAGCATGCGCGCACTTTGACGCGCGTTGGAATATCTGATTTACCATCGGCACGGATGTAAAACCCTAACTCACCCTTCGGGTTTTCAGCTCGGGCATAAATATCTTGTGCGACAGGTCTAATTTTCTTGGGAACAAATTCTTGTGGGTCAAACGTTTTGGTTCGCGCATGTTCGGAAGTCAATGCCGATAAGCATTGTTCGATGATTCGAATCGATTCGATGCATTCGAGTACACGAACGTGATTTCGATCCCAACAATCACCCGTTTGGCCTTTTAATCCTTCTCCTACTGGAACATCAAATTCCAACGCTGGATAAACAGAATAAGCATCTACTTTTCGTAAGTCAAAAGCCATACCCGAACCGCGCAACACAGGACCTGTGCAGCCATAATTTATGGCTAGATTTAGAGGCAATACGCCGACATTCGCTGTACGCTTAATGAAAATCGAATTTTCCTCGACGATTTTTTGTACCTCAGCGATCGTATTTTTGATGACGGGTACTAATTCAGCGGTGCGCTCTTCAAAACCCACAGGAAGGTCATAGAACAAACCACCCACCCAAACGTAATTATATAGCATGCGAGCACCTGAAAGCCACTCTAATAGTCGTTGAATATGTTCCCGGTCACGCATCAACCATAAAAAAGGAGTATAAGCCCCAATGTCTAATCCATAAGTTCCAATCGCCACAAAATGCGATGCGATGCGGTTTAATTCGGCCACTAAAACGCGAATGTATTCAATACGTTTGGGGAGTGTCCCAGCAATTCCCAACATTTTTTCAATACCCATGACATAGGCATGCTCCGAATTCATGGAAGCCATGTAATCCAGTCGATCTACGTAGGGGATAATTTGATTAAAGGGAAGAGCTTCGGCGTGTTTTTCAAAACAACGGTGCAAATACCCTAAATGTGGGACTACATCAACAACCAATTCTCCATCCGAGATGACTTCGAGGCGCAAAACACCATGCGTAGATGGATGCTGAGGCCCAAGCGAAATCAACATTTCCTCCGATTTCAGGTCAGCAAGCTGATACTGATTGGGGTCGGAATCTTGAAAATTCTGAGGAAGAAATTCGTATTGAATGGAATTCATTAAACAAAAATGAAGAAAGTATCTCACATTTAAAAGCCTCGGATGTTGAGTAGGCGAAGATTATCAATTATTTATTAGATATTTTGACAAAACTATTTGGCAAAAAAAATATTTCTTATACCTTTGCATTCCGTTTCGAATCGAGGCGTAAACAGATTTTACAATTATGGCAAAGAAAGGAAATCGCATCCAAGTAATTTTGGAATGTACAGAGCACAAAGAGTCGGGTCTACCAGGGATGTC
>JBEEOB010000065.1:0-3651 GCA_041191865.1 Bacteroidota bacterium | reverse complement strand
CCAAACACAAAGAGTCGATTCAATCTTAATCTTGAAATTGTTTCTTATTTTGCATCAAATTCCACACGATGCTGAAGAAGGAACGATTTCAAGCTTTTATTACCCATTTCGAATCCTCATTTCCTGAGGCGGAAACGGAATTACATTACAGCAATCCTTATGAATTGTTGGTGGCTGTTGTATTATCCGCACAATGCACCGACAAGCGCATCAATCAAGTCACTCCTGCCCTATTCAAGCGATTCCCAGATGCGAAAGCATTAGCAGAATCGAGTGTTGAAGAAATTTTCAGTTATATCCGTTCCGTTTCATACCCCAACAATAAGGCAAAACACCTGTTGGGTTTGGGGCAAAAACTCGTTGATCAATTTGCTGGCGAAGTACCTGAGACTTTGGAAGATTTACAGACATTGCCCGGCGTGGGTCGGAAAACGGCAAATGTTATCGCATCGGTTATCTATAATCAACCAGCGATGGCGGTGGACACCCATGTATTTCGAGTTTCCAGGAGATTGGGCTTAGTTCCGCAAACGGCGAAAACGCCTTTATTAGTGGAGAAGGCTTTAATTCGCCATTTACCGAATGACATCATTCCGGTCGCTCACCATTGGTTAATTTTGCATGGACGCTATGTCTGTTTGGCGCGCACACCCAAATGCCAGGAATGTTCCATTACGCATTTCTGCGCCTATTACGCTAAAAATCAACCTAAATGATCGAGGCAGCAGGCATCATTGCATCCTTATTGGGAGTCTATTTTTCAAGCCAACGAAAATCGATGGCCTGGATTTGGAACATCATCGCTTCAGGTATATATATGTATGTATTTTACGAAGCAGGATTATATTCCGACATGGAATTACAAGGGATATTTATGTTGATGGCCGCCTATGGTTTATATCAATGGCAACGCGAAGATGATGCGTGGAAGCCGTCAAAAAACAATGCTAGGCAAGTTATTTTCGGAATACTGATTGCTTTATCCTATGGATTAGTTGCCGGCTACCTCCATGAACGCTTCGCGGCAGCGGTCAAATCACCCTATTGGGATGCTACCTTAACTGGACTCAGCATATTGGGTACCTATTGGGCGGCCCAACGAAAAATTGAAAATTGGATTTTATGGATACTTGTTGACATAGCTTATGTTGGCATGTATTTAGTTAACGGTTTATGGGGAACCGCAGCTTTGTATGTTGTGTTTGTTTTCATGGCAATATACGGCTGGATTTCCTGGCGCAACAATCTCAAAATCAATTGATTAAAAATTTGTCAGAGAATTTATACGAATCAGCGCACAAAATTGTCCAATAAAATTATCTTTGTAGCATAGAACACGACGAGTTCAGTAAGGTGCTGAAATTCAAATAATTATACTTTTTCGTGTTCGAGTAAAATTAATAGTGTTATTATTTATGGCTACGGAAGAGAAGAATCGTTACTCCGCTGAAGAATTAAAAGAATTCGAAGCAATCATTCAAAGTAAATTAGCTGAAACCAACGCAGAGTTAAAGTATTTACGAGAAGCATTAAGCAAAAAAAATGACCCCGGAACGGATGATACATCCGGCAATTCAAAGGTCATGGAAGATGGAGCGGATACACAGGAAAAGGAAAGTATGAATCAATTGGCTGTGCGCCAACAAAAATTCGCAAAAAGCTTAGAAAATGCCTTGATGCGTATAAAAAACGGTACATATGGCGTTTGCATCGATTCAGGAAAGTTGATTTCCAAAGAGCGTTTGCGCTTAGTTCCGCATACACAACATTCGATTGAAGCTAAATTAAAACAACGCTAGATGGGATTTTTCGACAATAACGGTTTGGTAGATTTATTGAAAAACTACCTTAAAACGCAATTTGAATTGGTTAAACTCGATATTCAAGAGCGTTTAGAAGCCTTATTGGAGCGTATATTCAAATTCATCATCTTGGCATTTGCATTGGGCATTGGGACATTATTCCTATTGCATGGCATCGCCAATATGATCAATGCTTATTTAGGCAGTCAATTTTGGGGACATATACTTGTTTCCGTTGCATGCTTTTTGGTAGGCGGAATCATGGTGGCAAGCTTTCGCAAGCCAACAGATGATGTGGCATCCGAGGAAGAAGAATTCGTAAAAGACGACATTACAGCAGATGAGTGATATAAAGAATAAGAAAGCACAGTTAGAGGCGGAAGCCGCTAATTATGAAGACAAAATTGGTGAATCAATCGCCGACATTAAGCAAGTTGCCAAAGAAAAAGGCACCCAAATCCTTGTGGCCGGTGCCGTTGTAGCGGGTGCCTACCTATTATACTCCCTGTTTTCAGGTAGCGACAAATCCGAGAAGAAATCCGAGAAAAAAGAATCCTCATTCTTAGGGAATGCCATTACGTCGTACGCGGTGGGCATTGCACTTTCTTTGGCAAAAGACCAACTAGTTGATTATTTAAGAAAGCTCGAGGAAGAATCAGTTAAAAATTAATTTTATTACTCACTCCGCACTACCTTTGGCAATCCTCCAAGGTTTGCCAAAGGTAAGTGGACCGAAGGAGTTTAGTTTTCCATCAAGTAGGCCTTGATGAATTCATTAATTTCACCGTCCAGCACGGCGTCCGTATTGGAGGTTTGGTAATTCGTACGGTGATCCTTGACGCGGCGATCGTCCAACACATAGGAACGAATCTGCGAGCCCCACTCAATTTTCTTTTTTCCCGCCTCTACTTCAGCACGCGCTGCATTGCGCTTGTCGATTTCGATTTGGTATAATT
This sequence comes from Bacteroidota bacterium, assembly GCA_041191865.1. Taxonomy (GTDB): domain Bacteria; phylum Bacteroidota; class Bacteroidia; order Cytophagales; family Spirosomataceae; genus Aquirufa. The sequence goes on along the minus strand of JBEEOB010000065.1, from coordinate 893 downwards.
TTGATTTCAAGAGTCGCAAGGCAACTTCTTTGTTTTGCAATTGCGAACGCTCCTGCTGACAAGCAATAATAATCCCCGAAGGTTTGTGGGTCAAACGAACAGCTGTCTCCACCTTATTGACATTCTGACCACCAGCTCCACCGGAACGGAAAGTATCCCAATCGATGTCGGCCGGATTGATGTCAATTTCGATGGTATCATCCGCTAACGGACAAACATATACGGAAGCAAAAGAGGTATGTCGGCGAGCATTCGAATCAAAAGGGGAAATACGTACAAGTCGGTGTACACCATTCTCCGACTTCAAATTACCATAGGCAAATTCGCCATCCACTTCGATGGTGACAGATTTGATTCCGGCCACATCGCCCGCATTTTCATCCACCAAGCGCACTTTAAATCCATTCTTTTCCGCCCACATGTGGTACATACGTAACAGCATGGAAGCCCAATCCTGGGATTCAGTTCCACCGGCGCCAGCGTTGATTTCAAGGACAGCACTCATGTTGTCCCCTTCCTCCGACATCATTTTTCGGAATTCGAGTGCCTCGAGCAGCGATTCGAGTTTGGCACCTTCGGCATCCACTTCGGGTTCCGTGGCCTCGCCCATTTCGTAAAATTCCCAAATGGTTTCTAGGTCGTCTTGCGCACGCGCTAATTGGTCGAAACCATCCGTCCAAAATTTCAGTCCACGCATTTCGCGCATGGTACTTTCAGCTTTCTCAGGATTGTTCCAAAACTCGGGATCGAGTGTGACCGTCTCCAGTTCGGAGATTAAATATTTCTTATGATCGTAGTCAAAGATACCTCCTTAAAGCCTCTATTCTGGCTTTCAGGTCATTGAACCTGTCTCTTGTCATGTGGATTTCTGCTAAATAAAGTACAAATATACC
>JBEEOB010000064.1:0-23757 GCA_041191865.1 Bacteroidota bacterium | reverse complement strand
ACCGTCACGCACATCTGGCAAGGCACGAGATACAATGACCGACATTGAATAATCAATGTACGCCCCTCTCATTTCATCTTCGATGTTGATTGGGATAATATTCGTGTGTAATGACATAAATAATGATTTGATTCGTTGAACAAACCGACTGTTAAAATTTCTCTTTTCAGAAAAACAAATCGGTTTTTCAATAGTTACAAATATCCTTAATTCTCCCTATTTTTCCAAGAAAAAATTCAGCAAATCTGGAGAAAATAAATCATTTCTCGAACGCTATATTTACCTTTGAAAAACGAATAAACAAGCAGGCTTTGAAAAACACACTGAACAACATCCTTTTAGGCATTTTATCCAGCATATTCTGCATGCTAGCACATCAAATAAAAGCCCAAAATATCACACGCGGGCCCTATTTGCAGCTACTTTCGACAAATTCAACCCACATTCGATTTCGCACCGATGTAGACAGCAAACCGAGTGTTTTAATCGGCAAATCACCTAGTTCACTAAATCGAACCATCAAGCAATCGATTTCCACGAAAGAGCATGAGATCACCGTCGACTCTTTAACAAGCAATACCCGCTATTATTATAAGATTGTTACACCCACGCAAACCCTAGGTGACTCGACTTATTTCTTTCAAACGGCTCCCGCCAAAGGGTCCAAATCAAAAATTAGTTTTTGGAGTACGGGTGATATGTTCCCCGGCCAACAGCAATTAGATGCATACGAGGGGTTCAAAAAGTATATTGGCAACAAATACACCAACCTATACCTGACCGTGGGCGACAACGTCTATTCAGGTGCTTCTGATGCTGATTTCCAAACCAATTTCTTTCAGGTTTATCAAAACGGCCCTATTTTAAAACAAAGTGGCATGTTCCCTTCCGTAGGGAACCATGACTATGATTACACTTCGCAAAAACAGGATGACCCAAATATTGCCTATTTCCAAAACTTTACTTTACCCACGAAAGGAGAATTAAACGGCGTACCGTCTAGCTCAGAGGCCTATTATTCATTTGACTATGCTAATGTACACTTCATATGCCTCGATTCGTATGCCTGGGGAACTGATAACCAAAGACTATTCGATGGCCCTTCCGAACAACTAACTTGGCTAAAAAAAGATCTAGAGGCAAACAAACAGGACTGGACAGTGGTATACTTCCACTACCCTCCCTACACGAAAGGCAGCTATGATTCCGACGCCAAAAATCCTGATGCCACCTACAACAATCGGTACAACATCCCATTATTGAATCTTCGCAACATTTTAGTGCCCATTTTCGATAAATATAAAGTTGACCTAGTGCTAACGGGTCACAGCCATGTCTTCGAAAGAAGTAAGCCTCTAGTAGGTCACACGGGCACTTCAGACACCTTTGACCCCAAAATACACAACCCTTCCAGTTCCTCTGGAAAATACAATGGAGATGAAAATTCATGTCCCTACCTATTTGACAGTTCCAATCAAAATGGTACCATCTATGTAGTTAACGGCGTTGGTGGTGGAACGAAAAAACCGTTGAGCGACTTCCCACACAAGGCCATGTATTATTCCAATGCAAGTGTCAATGGATCTTTCTATGTGGAAATTGAAAATAATCGATTTGACGCGAAATTCCTCGATACGAATGGAGATGTTTTAGACAAATTCACCATTTTTAAGAATCTGAATCTCAAACCAAATAGCAACCTAACAATCGATTATGGCAAAACGGCCGATTTAGTCGCATCTTGGATTGGTCAATACAATTGGTCTACCAATCAGACGAGCAATAGCATTACCGTTAACCCAACAACCACGAGTACATTTCAAGTAAGCGATCCACAAAAATGCTTGGTTGAGAAATTCAATGTCACGGTAAATGCCCCACTCGGCACGCAAGAAACACGTGAAATTCCTTTTGATCATTTGACTATTTTCAATCTACAAGGTCAATTACTCAAAGAATACAATCAGGCCGGCCAAGTGAATGCTGAATTGATAAATGCATTACAACCCGGCGGATACATCCTGCGGGTTGTATATCTGCAACAAGAAAAAATATTGAAAATTATTAAACAGGATTGACAGAAGATTCGCGAACAACCAACTTCGTTTTCAAGACTTCGATTACCGGCTCTGCCCCATCAGCGCGTCCTTCTATTTGATCCAAAATCAGCTTCATCGCTAACTTTCCGATTTCTTCCAAAGGTTGTGCCACGGATGAAATTGTAGGTGATACCACAGAACAAATTGGCTCATTGTTGAAACTAACGATCTTAACCTGCTCAGGCACCGAAATCTTCAATTCACGCAATGCAACCAATACACCCAAGGCCAAGCGGTCAGAAACGACCAGAATTCCATCCGGCGGGTTTGCGCTTGCCATTAATTGGTGAGTCTGTGATGTTGCTGTATCTTGAAAATAATCAGAATGGATAATCAACGAATCATCTTCTTGTATACCGGCCTCTTCTAAAGCTCTTAAATAGCCTAATCGACGCTGATTACTAACCGACACATTCTTGGGGCCTGCCAAAAAAGCAATGCGCTTACATCCATTTTCTAGTAAATGCTTAACCGCCTCATAAGCGGATTGTTCATTATCGACCATGACCTTGGAGGCATGTATCTCATCGCTATCCCGATCGAAGAAAACCAATGGAATACCACGACGCTGCAAACGCGTAATATGATCTAAATTTACTGTCTCCCGAGACAAAGAGATGATAATCCCTTCTACTTGACTTCGTGATAAATTCTGAATATTAATTAATTCGCGTTCAAAAGACTCCTGAGTTTGCGTAATCAAAATACTGTAACCAGCTTTAATCGCCTCTAATTCAATCGCTTTCACAACAGTAGAGAAAAAATAGTAACCCAAATCAGGCACAATTAACCCAATCGTTTTTGTCTTACTTTTCACCAAACTGGCAGCTAATACATTGGGCTGATAATCCAATTCAGCAGCCAAATCCAATACGGCTTTTTTAGTATCCGGATGAATGTCCGGTAAATCACGTAAAGCACGCGAAACAGTAGCAACAGATACATTCAACTGCTTGGCAATGTCTTTGATCGTAACCTGATGACGCATAGTTTATTAGTTTATTCCGAATTTACACGCTTTTTTTGAGATTCTAACTGTTTATGGTTTCCTTCAGAGATACACATGAGCGCCCACCTAACATCCCTAAAGGTGGTTGTTCTTTCCACACATGAATCTCATAGCGCAACATGTCATGAAAAGTATTTTTTAATTGATCAGCTATTCGCTGAGCAACTGTCTCCAATAAATCAACAGGCTCCGCCATTATTGCTTCGCAAATCGTATATAATTTGCCGTAATCAAATGTTTCTTCGATTTGCTCGAACTTTATCCCTTGCACGTTCTTTGAAACACGCACGGTCAATAAAAACCAATTCCCTAAAATTCGCTCCTCTGGAAACAATCCATGATAAGCGAAAAAACGCACAGCTTCCAATCCAACCTGATATTCCTGCATATACTAATTGATTTCCCCTACCTTCCCTCGTGGACCAGTCGTCTTCGCATAGGCTTCCAATACCTTATTCAGGGTTGGTAAACCATCATCCTCAATAGTCGCTGCATCCAAATGCTTGCCTTTTTTTGTCGGCTGTTTTTTTACTGTCGTTTTAGGCGCAGGCTTAACCACAGCCTTTTTCGCAGGGGCGGCTTTTTTAATTGCCGGTTTTACGGTCACAACCTTGACTTCTTTGACTTCTGCTAGCTTTGACCACGCCTCAACGCTTGTTAAGGTTTGTCGGGCGAAATTCGCCAATTGACCAGCAATTTCAGCTTGAATGCTTTCCAAACGCTTTAATTCCCGCGTCTGTTCTTTTACTTCTTGCTCCACTTGGCCAATCAATTGTTTTCGCTCATTTTCAACCAATAATTTTGCCTTTTGAGCTTCCTTTTCAGCTGAGGCTAATACCGTTTCTGCTTGTTTCTTTGCACTTTCTAATACTTTCGCAGCCTCCTTTTCGACCTTTTCTTGCCAGTTCTTTTGAGCTTCTTCCGCTAATTTCATGGCACGAAACAACGAAGTTTCCACTTCACGCAAACGATTCACTTCTTGCTCTAGGGTTTGCACCTTTTCAATCAAAACAGCTTGTTGACGATTCATCTCATCTTCAAAAAGCGCAACCGATTGTACATAATCGCTTACCTCTTGAACATCAAAACCTCTAAAACTTTTCGAAAAAGACACCTCTGGAATTCGCATATGAAAAAGCATTTAGGTTAAAATTATAAAAAATTGTTAATCGATTTTCCAAACGGAAATATTTTTATCGTCCGAACCCGAAACCAAAAAGTCTTGATAAGTGCTCCATATCAGGCGATTAATCGAATTCTTATGTCCGCCATATCGAGCAAAATCCAACACCTTTAACAATTTCAAACTTGCTGGGTCCCAAATTTTAATCGTCTTATCCATACTTCCTGTGGCCAAATATTGACCATCAGGACTTTTAACAACCGAATTAATTGTATAAATATGGGCAGGAACACCCGCACCTATCCCTTCTCCTTTCAAATTCCATTTTCGGATGTGCGCATCGCGGCCCACACTAATAATATATTCATCTTGCTGTATAATTGAAAACACACTATTCGAATGCGCCAACCATGCTTTTTTGAGCGAAAAGTCAGCTTTGAAAATCCGAATATATCCATCACTTGAACCCACCGCCATTTCGGAATTGGGCAGCTGGCAAAAACATCGAATATTGTGCTCGCCAGATTTAATTCGTTTTTTTATCGCTTGTGCTTGTTGGTCAATCACGGTAATCAAACCGTCTTGATGACCAACCCAAACGTGTCCATCCAGGATTGCTAAGGAATAAATGGCCAATTGAGGTAATTGGATGGAAAAAACACGCGTTTGGTCAGCAACTAATATTCCATGGACACCTTCGAAATTTTGCCCAACCCATAAAATCCCTGCGTTTTCATCATAAACCATCGCATAAATCGACCCTGTAATTTGAGCTACAACCTTACCTATATCCGGTTTTTGTAAATCCCATTGAACAACCCAACCATCTGAACCCGCTGAATAAAACACATGCGATTCTTGCCCTTGACAAAGTGCATAAACGGCCCCTCGGTGACCGGCAAATGTATCTATACGTTCAATTTTCAATGGCTTCATGTATTATCACTACAAAATTGGTAATTTTACCAGCAATTCAATCGATATGCCCGAAATTTCATCACAGCTTTCTAATCCCAACCTTGATCTACATATCAAGCTTTGGAAAATTGATGAATCGGTTGATTTTTTTCAAATCTTCCCGGATTCTTGGTCGATGCCACCCATTCAAAAACAACAACAGGCGCATAAATACCTGGAATCTATTGCAGCACGCTATTGTTTATGGGAATTAATGAAATCATTGGGCTTAGAAGCATTGGAGTTCCAACAAGATTACCGACAAAGGCCTTATTTAAATCATCCTCATTGGCACATTTCCATCAGCCACTCCTACCCTTTTGCAGTTGCCTGCATAAGTAAAAAAAACTACACGGGAATTGATATCGAAAAAAGAGACCGAAACGTAAAAAAAATTGCCCCTCGCTTTCTCAATCCATCAGAATTAGCACAATGGCAAGAGGATTCGCTCAAATTAACGCTAGCATGGTCAGCGAAAGAATCTATTTACAAGGCATGGAAGAAACCAGGTTTATCGTTACAAAAAGAAATTGAATTGAATTTTATCGATGAACACCTCTTTGGCCGAGTAAACCAACAAGAACCTTTCCACGTAGCATGCGAACAATTTGATGATTTTGTGTTAACACTCGTCAATCACTAGTCCAAGGAATCAATCATATCTGTCAACTCATCTTTGTGTGAATCATCACCTGCTTTCTCATAAGCCATGATGAGATTGCGTAAGACTCGACGAATGATTTCCAAATTCGTGCAGGGTTGATAATATACCTCATTGGGCGTTAAATTCAATTGGGCCAAATAATTATCAATATCAACTTTATTAAAGATTAATCCTTTATTAAAGACATTGATGTAACATTGTACCTCATCTTTTTTATAGGTCAACACGAATAAATTTGGCAAGTTAACGCCATAGACAGGAAGACCCAATTTTTGGGCAATCCACATGTAAATCACACACAAGCTAATCGGATTCCCCTTTTTCGTCTCAAGAACAACATTTAAAAAGGAATTATTCGCGGCATGGAAATTCTTGGTATTGGCTCCAAATTTCAATTGATCAAACAAAACGCCGTTGATAATTTTTAATTGGTCCATTGGATGTAAATTCTCTCGAATCTGTGGCCAAACTTCAAAATACAATTGATCCATATCAGCTTTCAATTGCGCCAAGGTGTATTCCGGGAAGCGATAGGTTGCCACAATCCACATGCCTTCCAACAAATCCATACTCCCACTCTCCTTCCATTGAAGCAAACGTTGTTTCGTGGAATCAAGTTGGAAATCATGTATCATGTTCTCCAACTTACTCTGAACCAATGGATTAAGACTCAAATTCTCCCATTCATTTTCTAAAATTGGGATGATTTGGGGACCTAAGGAACGCATTTTTGCTTCAACCATTTCAACTACTTCCTGGTCGGAATCGTCTAATAATTGGATCATTGCCTTGATTGCGGGTTCTTCCATAACTGCGTTTTGATGCACAAAAATAGGCAATTTATTGCGTGTGTCAAGGGCAGCTAACATTATTCCCTTATTCACTTTTTTTAGCTGAAAAATGGGGCTAAATTTGTGATTGCATTCAAGTGAACAGGCTTAATATGAATATTTTAATAACGGGAGGCGCTGGATTTATCGGATCTCATACCTATGTTGCGCTAATCGAACATGGCTACACCCCGATTATTGTTGACAATTTCTCAAATTCAAAAGAATCTGTAATTAGTCAATTAGCCGATATCACAGGAAAATCCGTTGAAATTGTTCGTGGAGACCTGAATGACTCAGCCATTCTTGACCAAGTATTTACCCAATATAAAATCGAGGGCGTAATTCATTTTGCAGCGGCTAAAGCCGTAGGGGAATCGGTTGAAAATCCCTTGAAATATTACCGAAATAACGTTGGCGCAACGATTCTATTACTCGAGAAAATGCAAGCATATGGTGTCAAAAACCTTGTTTTCTCTTCATCTTGTACGGTTTATGGCCAACCCGAAACCTTGCCTGTAACAGAAGAATCACCTGTGTTGAAAGCCTTATCTCCGTATGGCAATACAAAACAAATGTGTGAAGAAATCATCGAGGAAAGTACACGTGCAAGCCAACAATTAAAATCGATTTCCTTGCGCTATTTCAACCCCATTGGGGCACATAAAAGTGCTAAAATTGGCGAATTACCATTAGGGCCACCGGCCAACTTAGTTCCATTTCTGACGCAATCCGTGGCAGGATTACGAGGCCCCTTACAAATTTGGGGTACAGACTACCCTACTCCCGACGGAACGGCCATTCGAGATTACATTCATGTATGTGATTTAGCTGAAGCACATGTAAAAGCCTTAGCCTACCTAATCGATCAAAATGAAGCGCCATTTTACGATTATTTTAATATTGGTTCCGGGGAAGGAAGTTCTGTCTTACAGGTAATACAGGCATTTGAAAAAGCAACTGGAAAAAAAGTACAGTATGAAATCCGCGAAAGACGAGCAGGTGATATTACCTCAGTCTATGCATCGACGGAAAAATCAAATAAAATATTAAATTGGAAAGCTACAAGAAGCCTTGATGAATCCCTCAAAGATGCTTGGGCGTGGCAGGAAGCTATTTTATAAGTTTATGAAAAAATTAGTTATTACCGGAGGTGCTGGATTCATTGGATCACATGTCGTTCGATTATTTGTCAACAAATATCCAAATTACCAGATTTATAACCTGGATGCATTGACCTATGCGGGCAATTTGGCTAACAATGAAGATGTTGCTGATAAGCCCAACTATCATTTCATCAAAGCTGATATAACAGATGCGGACCACATAGATGCGTTATTTGCGGAACACAAATTTGACGGGGTCTTGCATTTAGCTGCAGAATCGCATGTAGATCGGTCGATAACAGATCCGTTGGCTTTCGTTAAAACCAATGTCATCGGAACCGTTAATTTATTGCAAGCGGCTAAAAAACATTGGGCTGGCAATTTTGAAGGCAAAAAATTCTACCATATCTCTACAGATGAGGTATATGGCGAATTACACAACCCCGAAGAATTCTTCTTGGAAACAACGCCATATGATCCAAGATCACCCTATTCGGCTTCTAAAGCCTCATCAGATCATTTTGTTCGCGCTTTTCATGAAACCTATGGTTTACCTACGGTCATCACAAATTGCTCCAACAATTATGGCCCGAATCATTTTCCTGAGAAACTAATTCCTTTGATGATTCACAACATCATCAACAATAAACCCCTTCCTGTCTATGGAAAAGGAGAAAATGTACGGGATTGGTTGTTCGTAATCGACCACGCAAGAGCAATTGACACCGTTTTCCACGATGGAAAAATTGGTGATACCTATAATATTGGTGGATTCAATGAGTGGAAAAACATCGATCTTGTACATTTACTATGCAAGATTATGGATGAAAAATTAGGTCGGGCGGCAGGAACATCCGTTCAGTTAATCACCTATGTAACAGATCGTGCAGGACACGATTTACGCTATGCGATTGATGCCAATAAAATCATGAAAGAATTGGGATGGAAACCAAGCCTTCAGTTTGCAGAAGGTCTTGAGAAGACTGTCGACTGGTATTTATCAAATGAAAAGTGGCTAAATGATGTCACTTCAGGCGATTACCAAAAGTATTATACAAACATGTATCAAGGAAGATAAGATGAAAGGAATCATTTTAGCTGGTGGATCCGGCACCCGTTTACACCCATTAACTTTAGCGGTTAGCAAGCAATTAATGCCTGTTTATGACAAGCCCATGATTTACTATCCCCTATCCATCTTGATGCTTTCAGGGATACGTGAAATCTTAATCATATCGACACCACACGACCTTCCACATTTCGAGAAATTATTAGGTGATGGCTCCAGCATTGGATGTCATTTCGAATATGCGGTGCAACCCGAGCCGAATGGCCTCGCTCAAGCCTTTGTTATCGGCGAAAAGTTCATCGGGAAGGAAAAAGTAGCATTAGTCTTAGGAGATAATATTTTCCATGGTTCAGGCCTTAGTAAGTTGTTACAAGCCAACAATGATCCTGATGGTGGCGTGGTCTATGCGTATTCGGTTAATGACCCCGAGCGATATGGTGTTGTGGAATTTGATGAAACCAACAAAGTAATTTCGATTGAAGAAAAGCCCATAAAACCTAAATCGAATTATGCGGTTCCAGGCCTTTATTTCTATGACAATGATGTGGTTGAAATTGCCAAAAACATTGCCCCTTCCCCACGAGGCGAATATGAGATCACTGATGTTAATAAAGAATATTTAAAACGCGGAAAACTATCCGTTGGTATCCTTAATCGCGGTACGGCTTGGTTAGATACAGGCACATTTGCATCCTTGATGCAGGCAGGCCAATTCGTTCAAGTAATTGAAGAACGTCAAGGTATGAAAATCGGCTGTATCGAAGAAGTAGCTTATCGTATGGGCTACATCAATGCAGAACAATTAGCAACGATTGCAAAGCCTTTGGTTAAAAGCGGTTACGGCCAATACTTATTAAATCTTTTACGCTAAGAGATACCCAGCAAGTAAAGCGGCTGAGAATAAGGCAATCGCAGGAAATTTCCCCGACTGTGCCAATAAAAATGAACCCAATACAACGGCGATGGCAACCCCATCGCCGTTGACGATTAAGGGAGATACAAAGGTATACACAGCCACAATTGTTAAACCTACCGAAGAAGCTTGAATGCCCGCCAAAGATGCACGAATAAATCGATACTGTTTCAATTGGCCCCAGATGCGATAGACAAAAAAGATCAAAAAAGTTCCAGGTAAAAAGACCCCTAAGGCTCCAATGGCACTTCCCATTAATTTACCTAAAAAACCGTAATCACGCATCAACAAAACGCCTAAATAGGAAGTTAGCGCAAAAACAGGGCCCGGAAGCGACTGCGAAAGTGCCATGCCCGTCAAAAAATCATCCGAGCGAATCAAACCTTTAAATTCAACAAACTCCGTATATAGCACAGGTGCTAATACTTGCCCACCCCCAAAAACGATGCTCCCATTTCGATAGAAATTTTCGAACATCCGAATGGGGTAATAATCTGTCAAGTGTCCAAGTATGGCAAGACCCAACAAAAATCCCCAATACAAATTGAAATTTGCCCATGGGATGATCATTTTGTGCTTATTTTGGCGCGGAAATTCTTTAAAATTTAACGAAGAAATACCCCCACCCAAAACCAACACTAAAGGAAAAATATAAGGACTAGCGAAAGCTATGCCCAATCCAAGCGTCAACAGAAAGATCATTACATACATGGGACTTCGAATCACCTTTTGAGCCATCAACCAGCCAGCTTGTAAAATCAAGCCAATACCCACAGGCAGAACAAACTGCAAAATCGCACGATTCGCCAAATAGGTCATTCCGTAGGCGGCAAGCGTCATAATGAATACCGCAGGTGTAATCCAAACGATCAATGTCAAATAGGCTAAACTCGCTCCTCCCCGCTTTAACCCGATCGCCGTAATCATTTGTGTCGATGTGGGGCCTGGCAACACGGAACAAAGGGCTTGAATTTCAAAAAGCTCCTCTTCAGTCAAATAGGCCTTTTGTTGCACTAGACGCTTCAAAAAAAGGGCCCAGTGTACCTGTGGCCCTCCAAATGACGTTGCAGCCAAGATAAATACATCCCATAAAAAACTCAGATGCTTTGGCTGTTTCAATTTATTTTTTCTTTAATCCCAATTCGATTAATCGCTCATTCAAAAACGCACCAGCCGTCATATCCGTATATATTTTAGGATATTCTGTGGATACACAAGATTCTAAACAGGTCAAATCCATTTCCGAACGCGGATGCATGAAAAATGGAATGGAATAACGCGAAGTTCCCATCTTCTCCCGAGGAGGATTAACAACCCGGTGAATCGTCGACTTTAATTTATGATTCGTTAAACGATCCAACATATCGCCCACATTCACAACAACTTGGTCAGGTAAAGCGGTAATGGGAATCCATTTTCCATCCATACGCAATACCTCCAATCCTTCAGCTGATGCACCCATCAATAAAGTAATCAAATTGATATCGCCATGTGCAGCGGCGCGCACAGCTCCTTCTGGCAAACTATCCGGATCTGCAATTGGGAAATAGTGAATGGCACGTAAAATAGAATTTCCATTCTTTACACGGGACTCAAAATAATCCTCAGGCAAGGCTAAATAAAGCGCAATGGCAGCCAATAAAGCCTTTCCAGCCGCTTCCAAGGTTTGAAAAGCCTTCACTGAATTCATCCCAAACTCCGGATATTCCGCAGGAAATACATTGGCAGGATATTCATCCCAAACCGAATCACCATCCGCCTTGTGCGGCTGGCCTACATGGTAAAACTCTTTTAAATCGGGTACTTTAAATCCTTTAGCCGTTTCTTTTCCCTTTCCCACATAACCGCGCTGACCGGCAATACCCGGAATTTCATAGGCTTGCTTTAACGCATCTGGAGACTGAAAAAAAGTTTCAACCCCCTGATACAATGCTTTTGTAAAGTCATCGGTTAAACCGTGCCCTTTGATAGCCACGAAGCCAATCGTATTAAAAGCCGCGCCCAAAGCTTGGACAAAGGTTTGTTTTCGAACTGGGTCGCCCGACTGAAAATCAGCTAAATCCAATGAAGGAATTTCCTCTAATAACATATGCTCTATTTGATAAATTGTTGGGACACAAAATCCCAGTTAACGACATTCCAAAACGCTGCAATATAATCTGCACGTTTATTTTGATACTTTAAATAATAAGCATGCTCCCACACATCCAAGGCCAAAATAGGCTTTCCTTTAACCTCAGCCACATCCATTAAAGGATTATCTTGATTAGGCGTAGAAGAAATAACCAATTTGCCATCTTTCACGAGTAACCAAGCCCATCCCGAACCAAAGCGAGACGTTGCTGCCTTTCCGAATTCTGCCTTTAAATTATCCAATGAGCCAAAATCCTTTTGAATTTGAGCTAATAAAGCAGCACTTGGTTGCTTTCCCGTGGCTGGAGCCAATAATTGCCAGAAAAAGCTATGATTCCAATGCCCACCACCATTATTACGAACCGCGATAGCTTGCGTGGATATGGTAGCTAATAATTCTTCCAAAGACTTCGTGGAGCTACCTACAGCCTTGTTTAAATTATCTACATAAGCCTTGTGGTGACGATCATGGTGAATTTCCATGGTCATCTTATCTATATGTGGCTCTAATGCATCAAATGCATATGGTAGATCAGGAAGCGTAAAAGGCGCACTTTCCAAGGTCTGTGCAGAACGAAAACTTGATAAAAGCACACCGGCTCCCATCAATTGTAAAAATGTATTGCGTTTCATATTGAATATGTTAACTACTCGTAAATCACCCGACCTACGATACTCCTACCTAACGTAATTTCATCTGTATATTCCAAATCCCCGCCAATCGGGATACCACGTGCAATGGTGGATATTTTGATCGAATATTCCGCCAATTTCTTTGTCAAATAAAAGGCTGTTGTATCACCCTCCATGGTGGGACTCAAGCCTAATATCACTTCATCAAATTCACCCGATGCAATGCGTTGAATCAAGGAATCAATGTGTAAATCACTGGGAGAAACTCCTGCTAAAGGTGAAATAATTCCACCCAAAACATGGTACAAACCGGTATATTGGCCCGTATTCTCAATCGCCATCACATCCCTTAAATCCTCCACCACACATAAAATCTTCGCATCTCGCTTTGTACTGGCACAAATTCCACAAAGATCTCCATCAGAAATCATGTGACATTTCGGACAGAACTTCGTTTCGGTACGCAATTGAACGAGCGCATGCGCTAATTGCAAGGATTGCGTTTCCGGTCGCTTCAATAAATGCAAAGCCAAACGCAAAGCAGATTTCTTCCCGATACCTGGCAATTTGGAAATTTCTTCTACCGCCTGTTCGATAATCCGAGAAGGGTACGTGTGCATCATAGGTTAAATATCAACAGATTCAATTTCAGCCGAAATACCGCGGCGGCAAATTTCATTTCGCATGCTTAATAAATCCTCATAAAGGCCCGACTTAACACCGCATTTACCCCGAAAATGAATCATTAAGGTACATTGTTCCGCTTGCTCAGCTGTGTGCTCACACACTTCGATCAAGGTAATAATCACATATTCAAAGGAATTAACTTCATCGTTGTAGACCACTAACTGATGTCCAAATGAGGTCGATTCTTCCAACAAGACCTCAACATCCGTTTGTTCTTGCGCTTGTTCCGCAAAAGAAAAACCGTTTATCAAATCGATATCTTGGGAGAAATCCATATTTTTGAAAGAATTAAATCACCTCTTACAAATCTACTAAAAATCCGTTAAACCTCTATGTCTGTACAATTAGCCGGTGGAATTCTAGCCATCTATTTTGGACTTCTACTTGTCATCTCCTACATCACTTCGCGAGGCGCGGATACCAACGACTTTTTTACAGCAAATCGCCAATCTCCCTGGTGGCTCGTAGCTTTTGGGATGATTGGAACCTCCATATCAGGTTTAACCTTTATTTCGGTTCCGGGTGCTGTTGGCAAAACCTATTTCACCTATTACCAAGTCATTTTAGGGCATTCCTTGGGCTATTTAACAATTGCCTTGGTCTTGATGCCACTTTACTACCGACTGAACCTCATATCCATTTATGGCTACCTCGAGAAACGCTTCGGTTTCTGGGCCTATAAAACAGGATCGGCTTTTTTCTTATTATCTCGAACGATTGGATCCGCAGCACGCTTGTATTTAGCTGTAAATGTGCTACAAATCGCCATTTTCGAACCCATTGGCGTTCCTTTTGTCCTAACGGTATTCATTTCGATTGCACTTATCTGGTTGTACACACACCGGGGAGGCGTGAAAACGATTATCTGGACAGATACCTTGCAAACCTTGTTTTTATTGGTCGCCTTGTTCATTACAATTGTATTAGTAGGCCAACAAATGCATATGGGCATTGGGGAAATGATTGATACAATCCAAAAAAGCCCTTATTCTCACATGTTTGAATGGGATTGGAAGAATCCACATTTCTTTGGCAAAGACTTCTTGGCTGGCGTGTTTATCGCTATTGTAATGACGGGATTGGATCAAGACTTAATGCAGAAGAATTTGACTTGTAAATCCATTGGTGAAGCGCAGAAAAACATGTTTTGGTTTTACTGGGTGTTACTATTCATCAACTTGCTTTTCTTGGCTTTAGGTGCCCTTTTATATATTTATGCACAAGCGAATCAGATTGCGATACCTGCTAAAACGGATGAGTTATATCCATTATTGGCCTTAGGTGGCAACTTTGGAACCTTAGCAGCGGTGACCTTCTTGTTGGGAATTATCGCAGCATCTTATGCCAGTTCTGATTCAGCACTAACTGCCTTGACAACCTCTTTTTGCATCGATTTCTTACGTATTGAGAAGTTTCAAGAAGCCAAACGCGAGAAAATTAAGCACCGAGTTCACATCGGATTTTCTGTTCTATTTTTCATCGTAATAGGCTTGTTTCACGTATTTAACAACCAGGAATTAATTGGAGCGGTGTTCAATTTAGCGGGCTATACCTATGGGCCACTGTTAGGCCTTTTTGCCTTTGGTTTATTTACCAAAACAGCTATTAAAGACAAATATGTTCCATTTGTTTGCGTAGCCTCACCAATCATCACCTTTGTTCTAGAAACACAATCTCAAGCACTTTTTGGAGGTTTTGGATTTGCCAAACTGATCTTAAACGGAGCGATTTGCTATCTTTTATTATGGAGTATTCGCGAAAAATCTAAAATTTAATCGCATTACGAATCGCGAAATAGATCACATCTTTGCCGGATCCAGAATCTTTCAAATAGGTCCCGGCTTGACAAAAACCTAATTCTGCTTGAAAGAAATAATGTTTCGTAGGTACATAATTTACATCGAGTGCATAAATGTCACATACTTTCCAAGCATTCGATGTCATTTTCTGAAGGTCATAGGGACGTAATTGCGTCATATTTGGTGTATACAAGCCATCCTTTGTACTTGTACGTTGTACAAAAGAAGCACGGGCAGTTACGAGCCATTGAGTCCCTTTTTGATAACGGATGTAAGGACTTAGATTTAACGTGTTGGTAATATTCAAGGCGACCGTTTGACCAAAAGGAGGGCGAGCGAACAAAGTATTGAACGTATTCAGTTGACTATCGCTCGAAGATCGATCTCCGGGAACATAATTCCCACTAAACCCTATATATCGATATGGTTTAACAACTACATTCAAATCCCATACGGCCATGACTGCTTGGATATCCAAAGATTTGAAACGTCCAACCTGTTTCGACAACTCGAAATCATAATTAAAACGCTGGGGATTGGAATACGCATGGAGGCCAAGTGTATGCCTATTTTCAGCACCTATGGAAGAATAATATTCACGAGCATTAGATTCGAAATAATAGTAATAGGCATCTAGGTTAACCTGTTGCAGGATTCGATCGTATTTTACATGGAGCCCCCCCAATTTTTCCGTTGATTTCTCATCATCAAAAGCACCTTGATTCAACTTAACGGGATGAGTATAAAACAAATCCGTTCGCATGTTCTTTTGCTTGTGGATGAAATGAGCCCCTACAAAGCTTTGCCGATTATTCGGCCCCTCCCGCGAAGCAATAAAGCGCTCCTGACCAAATAGCAATTCTTGTCGGCCTACGCGCAATACCCATTTATCATTCAACTTCAAATCGGCGAACCACTGATGAAAACTTAATGTATTCTGATCAACTTGATTGGTGATGGGATTGGGGTTCAAATAACGTACCGTGTTGTTGATTTGTGCGAATACCCGAAACCTTGGACTAACTTGTAAATCGCCATGAATTAATAATCGGTGTAGCCACTGATGCGGATTTCCAGTAACATAGCTACTCGGGACTTGCCCAAAATTTACGTTGGTGTAATTCTGATAATGTTCTCGTAATTCGCCACCGATGCTAAGAGAAGCTTGACCGAATAGCGGAAGGTATTTTAATTTTTCATCCCAGGATTTCGAGGTAGAATCGGATTTTAGATACGTAAAATCGTCCTCAAATCGTAATCGGGCGATGTGTTGAGCTGATGATGTTAAACAATTCAGTAAGAACAAGAAAGGAACAAGAAATCTTCTCAACAAAAATCCGAATGGTGAATAGAATATCAAAGGTACCGAGGAATCAACAAAAATAAAAAATGTATACCCTGCCAGTCAGACCGACTTTTTGACGTAAATAAAAAAAATGAAAACAATCTTACAATGCTAATGTTTACTTACAATAATTTATAAAAATATTTATATTGAATAAGGCACCTGTTTATGATCTTGCAATAATTGGTGCCGGCGCGTCGGGCTTACAACTCCTTTATGAATACCTCCAACTCGCTGAGAATATTGATAAAAGGGTTTTATTAATTGATTCCGGTGATCGATCGAAAAAGAGCTGGTGCTTCTGGTCCACAGAAGCTCAAACATCTTTCCCCTTTCTGATTGAAAAATCATGGTCTAAAATACGATATCGCAGTTCAATAGGTATTTCTAGAACAGAGGAAATCGGAGATCATCGATATCATTACATCTCCTCTGAAGGATTTTTTGCCTATTTCTTCGATAAATACATCCCCGACCATTCCCAAATCACATGGGTGAAAGGATGGGTAAATGCAGTAAATCCTACTGATAAACAGATACAAATAGAACTAAACAATGGCGAGCTAATCCTGGCCAAACAGGTTGCCGATTCCCGAATTCCCGCAGCTACTACATCAACGAAACCCATGGTTTATCAGCATTTTTGGGGGAAATTCATCGAATTCGATTCGGATGTCCTAGATAATCAAGTGGTAACACTCATGGACTTTAGCCAAAAACAATCCAATTCTACATTTAGCGTTTTTCATTACATTCTTCCATTTTCACCAAGCAAGGCACTTATTGAGACAACGGTATTTAGTACTGAGGCTTATGATGAACAGGCATTCGAAATGCTTTGGAAAAAGTACATGCAAGAAAATTACGAAGGCAGAGCTTATCAAATTATTGGAGATGAGCGAGGTACAATTCCCATGGTCCAAATGCCCAATCAACAAAAAAATGGCCAAATATTCGCTATTGGAACAGCAGCAGGACGGGTAAAACCCTCGACAGGATATGCATTTACCCGCATGCATCAAGATGCAAAAGGTAAGGTAAACGAACTAAAAGGAATTGAGAAAGCGCGCTTCACCTTTTATGATTCAATTCTATTGCATATGATTCAAGAAGAAAATCAGGTAATTCCTATGGTGATGGACCGACTATTCAGCAAGATGCGATATGTAAATATCCTCCGATTTTTGGATGAAAAAACCTCCGTATGGGAGGAGTTGAAGCTGTTTAGCCAACTTCAAATACCTTTATTTTTGAAACACCTATTTACAATGAAGCGATGAAAATGGTATTCCGTTTTTCAGGGATAGCTTTAAGCTTAGCTTATTGGGGCATCATAAGCCTTTGGAAAACAATGCCTGTGGAGGTAGCGTGGGGATTTTGCTTGTTTTTATTGGCAACTTTGGGCATTCCACATGGCGCAGCAGATCATCTGGTAGCACAAAAACTAGCCTCCCGGGCAAATAAATCATTTGGAATTTTTTCATTTATCGGAAAGTATTTGTTGGTGATGTTTCTCTATGGAAGCCTTTGGTATATTTCCCCACTAATCTCCTTCCTGCTATTCATCGCTATTTCCGTCTTTCATTTTGGCGATTTGGAAACGAGTAATCAGCAAAATCCGCATCTATCCCGTATTCAATATTATCTTTCATTAGTACGTTCCATGATCTTAGGCACAGGAATATTAGGTTTTATTTTGTCACAACATGCAGAGGAAGTTTCTCCCATCTTACAAAATTTCGATTTAGGTGTAGTCATTTCATTGAATGCATTGCCTATGGGTTTTTACATCCTTTGTATTTTAGTAGGATACCAAAAAGATCACAAAACCTATTTTATTCATACGGCCATCACCTTATTAATTGGCATACATTTACCTATATTACCTGCATTCATGTGCTATTTTGCCGGTTGCCATGCCATGTACAGCCTGAAAATTTTGTCCACTTCACTAGAGACAAATCTAACGACACTTTATAAAAGACTGATTCCTTTCACTTGCCTCGCATTGTTCATGGGTATTATTTATGTTGGATTTGTAAGCGAGGAAAAATGGCTAGCGCATGCGTTTATATTTTTATCAATCCTGACAATGCCTCATTTTATTTTAATGCACCAAATCATCATCAAAAAGCCTGAATGACCATTTTTGTACAATTTTAATTTTTATTTTAATTTTTTTAACTGAAAACAAAACAATTACCTGATTTTCAGAGTTTTACATTCAATAGCCCAAATCAGACATTTCATTATCCCTATTTCTTTATCACTTTAAACATTTTCTATTATGGAAACATTAAACATTTTACTAAACGGCACATTAGCTGCCGGAGATTACATCGGATTTACCTTTTTTACAGGGTATATGTCCATGCTTGCTGCATCTATCTTCTTTATCGTTGAAAGAGGCACAGTTAATGACAAGTGGAAAACATCTTTATTGATTTCTGCTTTAATCACATTTATTGCTGCAGTACACTATTTCTACATGCGCGGTGTTTGGTTAGACACACATGAGTCCCCAACTCAATTCCGCTACATCGATTGGACCTTAACAGTTCCATTAATGTGTATTGAGTATTTCTTAATCTTAAAGCCAGCTGGTGCAAAAACAGGTATGCTTTCTCGCTTAATCTTCGGATCAGTCGTGATGTTAGTTGCAGGTTATATCGGTGAGGCGGTTGTTCCTGAGCAAAACGTAATGTGGGGTATCATTTCAACATTGGGATGGGCTGTGATTATCTATGAAATCTACATGGGCGAAGCTTCTAAATTAGCTGCAGCTTCAGATAATGAGCACGTAAAATCAGGATACAAAGTAATGCGTTGGTTCACATTAGTAGGTTGGGCTATCTATCCAATCGGCTACATGATGTTACCAGGTAACTTATTAAGCGGCATGTCAGGTAACATTGACTTAGCTTACAACATTGCGGATGCAATCAATAAGATCGGTTTCGGTTTAGTTGTTTACAGCATCGCAAAAGGAGCTTCAGCAGCGAAGGCATAATATTTATTATCCCTAGAACTGTTAAAAAGAAAGGCCTTTATGGCCTTTCTTTTTTTACATCTGATTAATTAAATCAAATTATATCTGAATGTGTTAGTCAAAGAAATAAATACGAAAAGGATCAATTTAAAGAATTCCCTTGTCTCCATTGTTTTATTTTTTAGGGTACAAATTCATAAAACATCGTATCAATAACTCGCTAAAAAATCCCATTTATTTCGATGGTTATTTTATTTCTTATAAAAGATTGTTGGAATTACCAGAAATTAAATCATAACCGCTCACCTTTTAACAAACCTGTTTTAATCATTTCACTCAAATGATCCATATTGTGCAAAACTGTTAATGAAGGAAAGTCAGGTAAAAATTCAATGATGTTTAGATATGACCTTGCGCGCTTAGATTCTACATTGAATTCAGTTTCCAACCTTTCTGCATTAGCACAGGTATAAGGCCCTAAATGATACCCATTCGACATAAAAGGCAAAACAAACCAATGAAATGATTCTTGATTTGATTTTGAAGGCCTTGTGTAATTACCTTCTGTTTTACGAATATTCAATTTGATTTTCCTAACAATACTGCTATCGAGATCGCCTTTATATGCTAGTTTTTCAATTTTACCTCTACTATTAATTTTAAATGCAAAAATACCATAATTGTTCCGACATAATACGTCAGCAGGTATAGGTACATCAGCTACCAAATCATTTTCCAATATCTCAAAACAATGCGTATTGCCCTTTTTAATTTTGTTACCAAAATAATAAAATGGTTCTAATTTACTTTTTTTAGCAAATGATCTCTGAAACATTTTATTACTTTCACTAGTCGTTTGGCCATACAAGCTAATAAATGAAATCAAGCAAATAATTTTTACGATTAATATCCGTCTAATCACAGTAGGTTCCTTTTTGCTGTTATTAAAAATTGATGCTTTTAATACTTAACTGTTCCTTCATTAATTAATTCTGGTAAGTGATCCATATTATGCAAAATTGTAATATCTGAAAACTGGGGCAATAATTTTAGAAAGCCTAAATAGATCTGATGTTGATATAATTTAGCCTGAAATTCAGATTTCAATTTTTCTTCACCTTCACATTCATAAAAATTCCATTGCGATCCATTAGAAAAAAAAGGTAACACGAACCAATGATATTTTTGTTTAGACGTAGATTTAGGCAACGTATACAATCCTTTGCGAGTGAACTATATTATATCTTATCTTTTGGACAATCAATGAATCTAAATCACCCGCATATTCGATATTGTCTATTACTTCTTTGGAATTAACACGATATGCAAATAATCCAAAATTGTTCTTACAATAAACATCTTTGGGTATTGGTACATTTTTAACCAAATCATTTTCCAATTTAACGTAACAATGTACTTTATATTCAGGGTCTAGCCCTCCTTTATAATAAAAAGGCGATGAAATGTTTTTAGACTTAAAAGCATACAAAACTTCTTTATTAAGGGCGTTTGTATTTTGACAAATCAAAACATAGTACGACAAAAGACAATAAAATATTAATGGCAGAATTTTAATTACCCTATGTTCCATTTTTTCGATTTTCAATAATCAGATTTGAATACTTGATTAAAATGAAAATTATTTCAAATCCTATCCACCTAATCCTGTTACGAACGAATCTGTAATTAATACCAGTTTAAATCATATGAAAACATCAACCAAATAATCACATTTTATCGTACTTCAACATGCCTTTCTTAGACATTTCGATGAAATGTCCCATGTCTTGTAAGATAGTCAGGGATTTAAATTCTGGTAAGATTTTACGTAAATTTTGAGTTAATAAATATAATTTAAATTCATAATGAAGCTCAATTTCGAGTTTTTCAGCATTTGGACAACTACGATAATTTAACAGTCCTCCATTAGAGGAAAAGGGGAAAATAAACCAATGAAATTGCTCAGACGTTTCACTACTTGGTAAATTGTACATATGAGTGGTTTCCCGGATATTTTGTTTGATCTTTTGCTCCACTAAGGTATCTAAATCACCATTGTAGAATAATTCTGATATTTCGCTCTCGTTGTTAACTTTAAAAGCAAATATTCCCATATTATTCCGACATAAAATATCCTCAGGAATTGGTACGTTTTCAGCCAAATCATATTCGAGCGTTTCGAATCCATGCGTTTCATATTCGGAATTGCGCTTGCCTACATAGCTAAAAGGAGCCGTCCGATTTTGATCATTAAACTTAAATGCATGTAAGTTCTTTTCAGAATTAACTTCAAGCTTTTGACCCATCAAATTTGGCAAATATGCAAATAAGATAATGATGATTTTAAAGAATTCCCTTGGCTCCATGGTTTTATTATTTAGGGTACAAATTCATAAAACATAATTCAAATCACCACCTATCCACCTAATCCTATTACGAACGAATCAGAAATTGATACCAGTTTAAATCATAGGAAAACATCAACCTATATGATCACATTTTATCGTACTTCAACATGCTTTTTTTAGACATTTCAATAAAATGATCCATTTCTGGTAAGATAGTCAGGGATTTAAATTCAGGTAAGATTTTACGTAAATTTTGAGTTAATAAATATAATTTAAAACCAAAATTAAACTCAATCTTGAGTGTTTCAGCATTGGGACAGCTACGATAATTTAACATTCTTCCATCAGAGGAAAAAGGGAAAATAAACCAATGAAATTGCTCGGATGTTTCACTACTTGGAAAATTATACATGTGAGTAGTTTCACGGATATTTTGTTTGATCTTTTGCTCCACTAAGGTATCTAAATCACCATTGTAGATTAATTCTTCTATTTCGCTCTTGTTATTTACCTTAAAAATAAATATTCCCATATTACTCCGACATAAAATATCATCAGGAATCGGCACATTTTCTGCCAAATCATATACGAGCGTCTCAAAACCATGCGTTTCATATTCGGAATTACGTTTTCCTAGATAACTAAAAGGAGCCGTTCGATTCTTTTCATTAAATTTAAATGCATGCAAGTCTTTTTCAAGATTAACTTCAAGCTTTTGACCTTTTAAATACGGCATTACAGATATCAAAACAATACAAATTTTGATTATTCTGTTAATTACAATAGCTTCCATTTTTTCGATTCATTTTATAGTTCTTTTCAATATCTTCCATTTCAAATTTCAATCGTGTATTTAATTTAATTACTTCGTATTTGTAAAAATTCGTGTCTTTTAATCCAGCAAAAACTAATGCTTCCGCAGTAAATTCATTCATATAGGGGAATTGCTTTTGGAGCAAATTAACAGCCAAAGCCAAATATTGAGTCGCCATACGCTCATGATCTTGGGATTCTGTTTCATGAAATTTATATTCTAATTGTGCATGTAGTACTTCATGATAAATAACGGAAACAATGACCTCTCTCGAGTAATTCGGCAGAACATAATTATCCAAAATAATAGTATAAGCATTCTTAAACTTAGGCTTAAATTGTCCTAAATCAGAAGAATTAGAGCCTAAATTAGATTCTTCAAAATTAATTGTAATATTCGTACTAAATCCAAAATTCCTCAACATTTGAGTCATTTCATTTAAAATATCCGTATTGTGCAAAACCATATCCAAGGTAGCTTTCAAACAAGGATTTACAACGCCTTTGGTCGATACCATAGGAACCGGCCCCGCTAATTGTGCCATTAGTAAATCGCTAGGTGTACCACCTCCTCCACCACTTACCACATCCGAAGGCTGTAAATCGACATATCCAAAATTCTGCATGCGCGAAGTTGGAATGAGAAAATAGGCTCCACCACCCAACCTCGGTGAATAACAAAACACTTCCTCCAGCATTTCGGCCTCCAAGTTCATGAAATGCTTCGATTTAGCACTATTCTGTCCTTTTTTGAAGATACTCGGGCTAGAAATTTCCATGCCTTGATACATATTTTCAATCTCCTTTTCTTGTTCCGATTTATAACAGCCAACAAGCATGAGCCATAAAATAGCGTAGCTGGAATAATTCCTTATTCTTTTCATCTTGATTAGTGGGTTAGGTTAATCGAATTCAGCTGCCACACAGATCTTCATTCGATGACCTAAACCTAGAGACAAAAAATAACTCAAGCTATTCCAAAATCGAATAACAAGAATCCAAAAGAAAAAACTACCTCAGAAACGAATAAAAGAGAGAAATGAAGGATCGATCCTTATAAAATTATCAGTTAACTGATAAAATGAAAGGACCAAAAAACAAAAAAACCACTCGTCCTGAGTGGTTTTTTGCCTACCGAAGTAGTCCGTACGGGAATCGAACCCGTGTTTCATCCGTGAAAGGGACGTGTCCTAACCCCTAGACGAACGGACCATTATTTATTTTGGTGGCACAAAGGTAG
>JBEEOB010000063.1:0-6709 GCA_041191865.1 Bacteroidota bacterium | reverse complement strand
CGAAGTACATTTTTGTTACGGGCGGAGTAACAAGTTCATTAGGAAAAGGTATCATAGCCTCTTCATTAGCCAAATTATTACAAGCAAGAGGGCTAACTTGCACCATTCAAAAATTTGACCCATATATCAATATTGATCCGGGCACATTAAATCCTTATGAGCACGGAGAATGTTATGTAACCAATGATGGTGCAGAAACAGATTTGGACTTAGGACATTATGAACGCTTCTTGAATACCCCTACAAGTCAAGCGAACAACATTACAACTGGTCGTGTCTATCACAATGTTATTACAAAAGAGCGCAAAGGCGATTATTTAGGTAAAACGGTACAAGTCGTTCCACATATCACAGATGAGATCAAACGTAACATTTTGATATTAGGTGAAACGGGGAAATTCGATATTGTTATTACAGAAATCGGCGGTTGTGTGGGTGATATTGAATCATTACCCTTTATTGAAGCAGCTCGTCAATTAAAGTGGGATTTAGGCGAAAAGAATACATTATTCATTCACCTAACCCTTATTCCCTATTTAGCATCAGCTGGAGAATTAAAGACAAAACCAACTCAACACTCGGTAAAACAATTGTCTGAGTCGGGAATTCAACCAGATATTCTTGTTTGCCGGACAGAACATCCTCTTCCTCAGGAAATGAAGAAGAAAATCGGATTATTCTGTAACGTATCCGAACAAGACGTTATTGAAGCACGCGATGCCGAGACGATATACGATGTTCCTATGTTAATGAAGGAAGAACGTTTAGATAGTCGAGTACTCTACAAATTAGATATCTATAATGATAAAGACTCTAATTTAACTGCTTGGTCCAATTTCTTAAGTAAATTAAAAAATCCAAAATTTGAAATTACCGTTGGACTCGTTGGGAAATATGTAGAATTAAAAGATTCATATAAATCCATCGCTGAGGCATTTATACACGCAGGAGTTGCCAACGAAATTAAGGTAAATGTTAAATGGATTTCCTCTGAAACAGCCGAAGACAATATAGAAGAATCTTTAGCTGGATTAGATGGTATTCTTGTTGCACCGGGATTTGGAGAACGTGGAATTCAAGGAAAGATTAATGCAGTTAAATATGCACGTGAAAATAATATTCCATTCTTAGGGATTTGTTTAGGTATGCAATGTGCGGTAATTGAATTTGCGCGAAATGTAGTCGGTTTGGAAGATGCCCACTCATTTGAGATGAATCCAGAAACACCTTACCCAGTTATCGATTTAATGCATTCGCAAAAAGATGTTTCTGAAAAAGGTGGAACCATGCGTTTAGGTGCATATCCATGTAAGATTGAAAAAGGGACACATGCATTTAAAGTTTATGGCAAATCATTAATTCAAGAACGCCACAGACATCGTTATGAATTCAACAATGATTACCTAACACAGTTCCATGAAGCGGGAATGCTAACTTCAGGAATTAATCCAGATACTAATTTGGTCGAAATTGTAGAGTTACCTAATCACCCATTCTTCGTCGGTGTACAATTCCATCCAGAATACAAATCAACCGTAGAGGCACCTTCGCCCCTATTTGTTCAATTTATTAAGGCAGCATACCAACATGCTGTTCCATTCATCAAAAACTCAAAGTAGTCTTTTAATTAATTATGGATAAGAATTCGATCTCAGGTATTGTACTCATTATGGCCATGTTACTTGGCTATCAGTATTTCTTTGCCCCTAAAGAACCTGTACAAGTCAAAAAAGAAGTTGCGGCCGCTAAAAAAGTAAGCCCAGCATCAAAATCCAATACAGCTGTAGCTGTTGTGGCAGATTCAAGTATTCAGGTCAAAGAGCAATTGTATACGCTTGAGAACGAAAACTTGCGCGTGACGCTTTCCAACTTTGGTGGAAAATTGGTATCCGTTCAATTAAAAAATTACAAGAGTTATAAGACTTACACAGCCAACAAAAAAGATGGTATCGTATTATTTGATGCGCAAAAAGACTTATTTGACGTAGAAATACCAACGAATGGCAAAAAATTAGCTTTAGGAAAATTAGTTTATCAAGCACTTGAATCAAAAAATCAAGTAAGCTTTACGAGTACACTTCCAAATGGAAAAAATATAATTCAAACCTATCAATTGCCGGCAACGGGATTTGAGTTGGCCTATTCAATCGATGCAAAAGCAATTGCGCCTGAATTAAGTGGGAACGAATACTTTATCCATTGGAAAGAAAATGTAAGCCAAACAGAAAAAGATGCGCAAGAAGAGCGCAAAGCGACAATTAATTATTTATTAACCGAAGATGAGGAATTTGATTACCTAAGCGAAAACCCAACATCGCTTACAAATGAAAATTTAAGTCAATCGATTCAATGGGTATCCTTCAAAAAGAAATACTTTTTGGCAGGTTTAGTACCGCAAGGCACATTATTTATAAAGGCTAATTTAACTGCGACTCCTAATGCAACAGATACTGTTGCCATCAAGACCTTGGATGCTCAGTTAGTTGCTCCCATGGGTGATTTAAGTTCGGGTAAGTCAGTGTTCAAATTTTATTTTGGGCCTAACGATTATTCTATTGTAAAGGACATTGCACCATCTTTCGGGAAGAACGTAAAATTGAGTTACGATTTCTTATTACCTATCACCAAATACATATTTGTCCCCTTATTCAGCTTCTTAGAAAGTATCATCTTTAATTATGGCTTATTAATTATCGTATTGGTATTAATCATCAAAACAGCATTATTGCCATTAACATATAAATCATATGTTTCCATGGCCAAAACGCGAATTTTGGCTCCTGAAATCGCTGCCATCAAGGAAAAAATTGGCGATGATCCTGCCCGTGTACAACAAGAAACGATGAAGTTGTATGGAGAAGTAGGCGTAAATCCATTAAGCGGTTGTATCCCGGTATTAGCCACAATGCCTGTTTTAATGGCAGTATTTATGCTTTTCCCCAACTTGATTAACCTACGTCAAGAATCTTTCCTTTGGGCGGAAGATTTATCTACCTATGATTCAATTTTGAATTTACCATTCACTATTCCATTTTATGGATCACATATCAGCTTATTCTGTTTATTGATGACAGTTTCTCAACTCGCGTACGGATATTACAATAATCAAATTACGCCAGATCAACCCGGTCAACCGATTAACATGAAAATGATGGCCTATATTACGCCCGTTATCTTTATGTTTGTGATGAACTCCTTCCCTGCTGGCTTAAGTTTCTATTATTTCATTTCGAATTTAGTAACAATAGGCCAACAGTTAGCTATTCGCAAGTTTGTCAATGAAGATAAGATCAAGGCTTTGTTGGATGCGAACCGTGCCAAAATTAAAGCAGGTGGTGGTGCCAAAAAATCACGTTTTTCATCTTACCTTCAAACACAATTGAAGACGATGGAAGAACAACAAAAAGCAGCTGCTGAACAAAAAAAAGGTAAGAAAAAATAATGGATACGTTAAGTAATACATATTTTGAAAAGGCAAAAACCTTAATTCCCGGTGGTGTGAATTCACCCGTGCGTGCATTCAAATCTGTAGGTGGCAACCCAGTATTTATCCAATCAGCCAAAGGTGCCTATTTAAAGGATGTCGATGGAAATGAATACATCGATTTAATTGGATCTTGGGGTCCCATGTTATTTGGACAAGCCCATCCTGTTATTGAAAATGCGGTACGCGAAGCTTTATCAGATGGTTTTTCTTTTGGTGCTCCAAGTTTAAAAGAAGTACTCATCGCGGAAAAGATTGTTTCGATGATTCCGTCAATTGAAAAAGTACGTTTAGTAAATTCCGGAACAGAAGCTACCATGGCGGCTATTCGTTTAGCACGCGCCTATACAAAACGTGATAAAATCATCAAATTTGAGGGTTGTTACCATGGGCATGGAGATTCCTTTTTAATTGCAGCCGGTTCAGGTGTGGCGACTTTAGGAACACCAGATAGTCCTGGGGTAACAGAATCAACTGCCCGCGATACACTCACAGCCGTTTATAATGATTTAAATTCGTTACGTAATCTTTTCGATGCAAATCAGGGATCCGTAGCTGCAGTAATCGTCGAACCTGTTGTAGGCAATATGGGCTTAGTTATTCCAGCTGAAGGATACCTAGCGGGTTTACGTGCTTTATGCGACCAACATGGAGCATTACTTATCTTTGATGAAGTAATGACAGGCTTCCGTCAATCCGCAAGTGGTTATCAAGGTGTATGTGGGGTTCAACCGGACTTGACTACACTAGGAAAAATAATCGGCGGAGGATTACCCGTAGGTGCCTATGGTGGCAAAGGCGAAATCATGGATATGATTGCACCAGCGGGGCCAGTCTATCAAGCGGGTACCTTAAGTGGCAATCCGTTGGCAACAACTGCAGGACTTGCCATACTGAATCTAATTACAAACGACCTTTCCGTATATGATCGCTTAGCAAGCAAAGGGCAAGCACTTTCGAATGGAATACGTCAGCAATTGAATTCACTAGGTAAAAAATATACAATCAACCAGTTGGGATCTATGTTTACACTTTTCTTCACAGATGAGCCTGTAAGCAATTTCAAAGATGCAAAAACATCCGATCTGAATCTATTTGCACAATATTTCCAAGGAATGCTTCGTCGGGGAATTTACCTACCTCCTTCTCAATTTGAATCATGGTTTATTTCAGATGCCATTGGTGATGACGAAATCGCTAAAATTTTAGCAGCAAGTGAGGCTACGTTAACCGAAATGTTTTCATAAGCATGCGATTTAGCATTATTATTCCGGTCTATAATCGCCCACAAGAATTGGATGAATTATTGGCTTGTTTGACTCAGCAAAGCTATACCAACTTTGAAGTAATTATCATTGAGGATGGTTCTCAAATAGATTCGAAATCCGTCGTAGATCGATATCAAAAGCAATTATCAATTTTCTATTTTGTTAAGGAAAACGGAGGACAGGGATTTGCACGTAATTATGCCTTCGAGCGTTCGAAAGGTGACTTCTTTGTCATTTTAGATTCGGATGCATTAATCGAACCAACTTATTTGCAGGCTGTTTATACAGGTATTATTCGAGACAAACTTGATTTATTTGGAGGACCCGATCAGGATCATCCTTCCTTTACAGCAGTTCAAAAAGCCATCAGCTTTGCGATGACAAGCTTATTTACCACAGGCGGAATTCGCGGAAAGGCAAAGAATGTAGGTGGCACATTTCACCCAAGAAGCTTTAATATGGGGATATCCCGACAAATTTGGGAAGCGACAAAAGGATTTAAAATTACGCGTATGGGAGAAGATATCGAATTTAGTATTCGTTGTATTTCCCTGGGTTTTAAATCAGGTTTAATCCCTGAAGCCTACATCTATCACAAAAGGCGGACGAGCTTCAAACAATTTTATAAGCAAATACATTTTTTTGGTCGGGCTCGTATCAACATTTCGCGATTATTTCCCTCGGAGCTTAAGTGGGTACACTACTTCCCCGCTTGTTATTTCATTTATTTTTGGAACACCATTTTATTAAATATCCTAGTTCCTACATTGGGTAATATGATGTTTTTAGGGCTATGTTTTTATTGGTTAGCTATTTTGGCAGATGCTTTAATTAAAACAAAAAGCCTAAAAGTAAGTCTTTTAGGCTTGGTTGCCGCTAATATCCAACTATTAGCCTATGGTCAAGGTTTCATTGAGGAAGGAATCAAAAAGCTTACCAGTACTTCGCAGGAATAAGATAGTTTTGTACATAATCTTTTACCCCAGCTTCTAAGGTAGAAAAAGGCTTCTTGTAACCAATTGATATCAACTTATTCATGTTTGCCTCTGTAAAGTATTGGTATTTATCCCGGATATCAACAGGCGTATCGATGTAGGTGATGTCTATAGCTTTTCCCATGGCCTCAAAAGTTGATTTACCTAAATCATTAAATGATCTAGCTATACCCGTTCCCAGGTTATAAATACCCGAATTTTTTCGGTGTTCCATCAAGAAGGTACAAACAGAGACCAAATCCTTCACATAGATAAAATCGCGCATTTGTTCACCGTCTGCATAATCAGGACGATGGGATTTGAACAATTTCAGACTTCCAGTAGCATTAATTTGATGAAAAGCATGCCAAATAACTGATGCCATACGGTTTTTATGGTATTCATTGGGCCCATAAACATTAAAGAATTTTAATCCCGCCCAAAAGAAAGGTTTCTTTTCCTGCGCCAGCGCCCATATATCAAAATCATTTTTAGAATCCCCGTAAGGATTGAGAGGCTTCAATTGTGTAATCAAAGCTTCATTATCATCATAACCAAGTTCTCCTAAGCCATAGGTAGCTGCTGATGAAGCATACACGAAAGGTATTTGGTAATCAATACATTTATTCCAAAGCATTTTAGAATATTCCACATTCAATTCATCGAAAATAGCTTTGTTGAATTCTGTTGTATCTGTCCGAGCGCCCATATGAAAACAAAATTCCACTTCCTGGTAATTCGAATCAAGCCATGTAGCTAAATCCATACGCTCAACGCGTTCCATGATCTTTTTACCTACTAGGTTCTTATTCTTTTCAGGGAAGGAAAAATCGTCTACGGCAATGATGTAATTAAAGTTTAATTCATTCAATTGCGCGATCAAACAAGACCCAATAAAACCCGCTGCACCCGTTACAATAATCATAATAAAGCTATTTAAGCAACAAATTTACGCATATTCTGAATAGCTTTTGTACCTTTGT
>JBEEOB010000062.1:0-10813 GCA_041191865.1 Bacteroidota bacterium | reverse complement strand
GATGATTTCGAAATGAATTCATGGCCTTGTGATAATCAAAAGTATAATCCACATCACCCGTACTTCCCTGATAACCCCAAACATTCCCAAATTCCGAATTAATCATCGGTTGGGAACCTTGCACATACCCTTTTTCAAAATTCCATTGACTACCAGGAAATAAATTATTAGACTGATCATCCATCAATTTGTCCCACTCATACCCCGCTTGGTATGCATGCCAAGATTGTATATCCGTCTCGGTATGGCCCCGACCGCAACAAACCGAATTATCTTCGACCAAACGTGTGGGATCCAAAGATTTGGCCAAACGATAAACGGATGCAACCCATTTTTGAGTTTCGGGTGTATATACCGACTTCTTATCAACATGGGTAAACAAGCCCCATGTTTCATTAAATGTTATCCATGAGAAAATAGCCGGATGATTAAAATCGCGCTTCAACATTTCCCGCAAGGTAAATTCCGATTCACGTTGCATATCCGCATCAGGTTCTCCCCATGAATTTGGCAAATCCGACATCACCAATAAGCCCAATTTATCTGCCCAATACAATTTACGTGGAATATCCACTTTGATGTGCGTACGAATTCCATTCAACCCAATACGCTTACTGCGAATAATTTCATCTCGCATGAAGGCATCCGTGGGGAAGGTGTAAAACCCATCAGGGTGATAGCTTTGATCCAAAGCTAATTGCACATAAATAGGCTTATTATTCAGCGCGATGTAGGGAATCTTAGAACCCGGAAGGGGCGTCACAGAAATCTTTCGCATCCCAAAATAACCATGCACCTCATCCGCACCTAAGCGTAAACTCAAATCATACAAATAAGGATCTTCCAAAGACCACAAATGCGGTTTGTTTATTTTCAATGCAAGTTCAGCCTCCTTATTCCCTTTTTTGACAGGGATAGCGGCCATTTGTCCATTCGAAAGTCTCAATTGCATAACAGCATCTTTCACAGCCGCAGCACCTAAATAGGCCTTAATGCGCACCTGCCCCTTATCAATATCCGAATAAACCGCATAATGGTCAATATAATCAGACCCGCGCGCGTCCAAATAAACGGTTTGCCATAGACCGCGCGCATTTCCATACCCCTGCTTTCCATATAAGGTAAACATGCGACGTTTATCATCTACACGAATATCCAACGATTGTAATCCTGTTTTTAAATAAGGTGTTACGTCAAAATCGAAAGGCGTATAACCACCCTTGTGCTCCCCTACGAATTTGCCATTTACATAAACGGATGTATGCCAATCTGAAGCACCAATATTCAAGAATACACGCTTCTTTCCCCAGGTTGCGGGTGCCTGAAAAGTACGATGGTACCAAGCGACATCTGCCTCATCCCTCACACCGGAAAGTTTAGAACCCCACGGAAATGGAACCTGAATTTTATGTGCAAATGAAGCCGGAATCACCGTAGAGGAATCAAACGTAAAATCCCAAGATCCGTTCAAATTCAACCACTGTGTCCGCATTAAATCGGGCCGGGGATGCTCTGGAAGTGCTTGATTGGTTTTTTGGGCATAGCCCATAAAGCTAGCTCCTAGCAATAGGATAGCAAATAGTTTTTTCATAGGTTTAGATTTACGCAAAAACATAAGCTTGCGAGAAACAAATTTGGCAATTTTTCTGATTGTTTCAGCTAATTTTTAATTTAATAGGTAATTTTACAGCTATGAGTCAATTAGAAGAATTAAAAAAGAAGATTCCCACACAGGTTGCCGTGATTGGTGGAGGTAGTTGGGCGACAGCACTTGTAAAAATTTTATCGGAAAATCAGGTAAAAATTAAGTGGTGGATTCGCAGAAAATCGGACGTTGATTTCATACGCAAATACAACCACAATCCAAGTTACTTGACGGATGTGGCAATTAATCCCCGAAAGGTAAAAACGTATAGCAAGATGTCGGAGGCGCTTACCGGTGTCGAATACATCATATTAGCCGTTCCTGCGGCATTCATTCCCGAAACCTTAAAGGATTTAAATAGTAAACATTTTGAGGGCAAGAAGATTGTTTCTGCCATTAAGGGAATGATTCCGGAGGAGAATTTGCTAGTCACCGACTGGATGGAAAAAGCATTCAATGTGCCCATTAGTCAAACCTGCGTGATTGCAGGACCTTGCCATGCCGAGGAAGTAGCACTCGAAAAACAATCGTATTTGACCATTGCCTCACCGTCTTTAGCTGTGGCCCAGTCATTCTCAAATCTATTAAATAGCCGTTTTTTACAGGCGCATGCCATCGAGGATTTATATGGTGTCGAATATTGTGCCGTTATCAAGAATATCATTGCCATGGCCTGCGGCATAACGCGCGGTTTGGGTTTTGGCGACAACTTCCAGGCGGTGTTAGTTAGTAATGCCATGCAAGAAATCAAAATATTCTTGGATGCCGTTTATCCCGAAACGAATCGCGACTTAAATAGTTCAGGCTATTTAGGGGATTTGTTGGTAACCGCTTATTCGCAATTCTCGCGAAATAGAACCTTTGGTAATATGATTGGTCGGGGATATTCCGTCAAATCAGCGCAAATCGAAATGAATATGATTGCCGAAGGCTATTATGCTGTCCGCAGTATTTATTCGATTTCACGCCAACACAACATTCACCTTCCGATCATTGAAGCTGTCTACAACATCGTATATCAGAAGGCGAATCCACAGGTGGAAATGAATAAACTCAAAGGATTCTTAAAGTAAGAAAGATCGAATTTTCTCGGCAGTAGCTGCCAAAGAATCTTGGCTAGGGGTTAATTTTTCTTGTGAAAAATTGATATCCAGCATGCGATTCATCGGCACTAAATGCACGTGTGCATGGGGCACTTCAAGGCCAATCACCGCCACCCCAACACGTTTACACGGAATGGCCTTCTTAATTGCGGGAGCCACTTTTTGGGCGAATTTCATCAAGTCTCCCAAAAGTTCGGGATCTAAGTCAAAAATGTAATCAACTTCTTGTTTTGGAATCACCAAGACATGACCTTCCACAAGCGGCATAACATCCAAGAACGCCATAAATCGATCGTCTTCTGCGATCAAATGACATGGAATCTCCCGATTCACAATTTTAGTAAATATCGTCGCCATATTAGTCGATCCGTTTCAGATTACATTTCGTAATCGGTTTAATAATCAAAGGTACTTTTTCCAATTTCACCGCATCACTATCCAAACCAAAATACTTATCCTCAGAGTGGGTAAACTGCTTGACAAAGAAATGCGCTTTCATCACCAAACGGTCTAGTAAAGGCATCTCATTATCGTACGAAAGGAATTTCTCCAAGACAACGAAACGGAAATCACCGATTACATTTTGCTCGTTTAATGATTTGTAACGAGATGTAATATCCACTTCACCACGCGCTACCATTTCCTCCACAACCTTACGGAAATACAAGTTGATGCGTTGTTCCACGCGGAAGCCCAACTTGAAATTGACCTTAATGATATCATCGGGTTCAATCACGGTAACCTTGTAATCCATGGTGTAGGGATCATCCATCGTATCCACATGGACAAACCAATAAATGTCGGCTTTCTTGGGACGGCGCTGAAAAATGGAATAAATAATTTTCGATTCAATGTCTGTCACACGAGCTGCGTTAGACATGAAGACCAAATGAGTCGCATACTTCGGAATTGTTTCATCCTTGCTCAACTCCTTTAATGGCTCAATATAATCAGCCAGTTTTTCGTATTCGGTTAACTTCTTCTTAATACGAGTCGCGCGGAACCAAACCCACATTAATAATATGATAACTCCGGCGATGAAGAGCGAAACGTAACCACCATGCCAGAATTTCTGCAAGTTGGCCACTAAAAATGCCCCTTCCAAGGACACATAAACGACTAAAAACAAAAGTATCCACCACATATCAATTTTCTTGATGTGTAGGTAATATGCCATGAGGGAGGTTGTCATTAACATAGTCATCGTGATGGCTAAGCCATAAGCAGCTTCCATATTGGCTGATTCGCGGAACCACAAAACAACACCTACACAACCCATCCAGAGCAATAAATTTATGGAAGGAACGTATAACTGACCTTTTTGATCGGATGGATAAATCAAGCGAACGCGTGGCCAAAAGTTTAAGCGAATCGCTTCGGAAATCAAGGTGAAGGAACCCGAGATTAAGGCTTGAGAGGCTATGACAGCTGCTAAAGTCGCAAGCATAATACCTGAGAAAAGAAACTGAACACCTAATTCTGATTTCAGCAATTCAAAAATAGGTTTTTGAACACCTAGTAACGTTCCATTTTGGGATAACAACCAAGCCCCTTGTCCGAAATATTGTAGCAATAAAGCTATTTTGACAAAAACCCAAGAAACACGAATGTTTTCACGGCCACAATGACCTAAGTCAGAATACAAAGCCTCTGCCCCTGTTGTACATAGGAAAACTGCACCCAAACTCCAAAATCCAGCGGATCCAGCTTGATGCGTCGTTAACAAATCCCAAGCATAAGTGGGATTAATCGCACGTAAAATTGTCCAATCGTCTTGTATTCCTAAGATCCCCGTTAATGCCAACATGGAGAACCAGGCCAACATAATTGGACCGAAGAATTTGCCTACAATCTTCGTACCCAAAATCTGAAATAAGAATAATCCCGTTAGAATAAGAATCACCAAGGGCACTGTATCTGTAACAAATGGCGTTCCATCGGGATGATGTAACATTCGAAGACCTTCCACCGCTGAGGATACGGAAATGGGTGGCGTAATAATACCATCGGCTAACAAGGTTGCTCCACCGATAATAGCTGGTAATGTTAGCCACTTGG
Organism: Bacteroidota bacterium; assembly: GCA_041191865.1. GTDB lineage: Bacteria > Bacteroidota > Bacteroidia > Cytophagales > Spirosomataceae > Aquirufa. Next base: position 6,007 of record JBEEOB010000062.1, on the reverse strand, counting down.
CATGTCGACGTACCAAAGCAAAAAGGGCAAAGATTCCTCCTTCACCCTTATTATCAGCCCGCAAAATCAAGATCACATATTTCAATGTAGTCTGAAGCGTCAACGTCCAAAAAATGCAGGACAATCCACCTAACACGGTTAATTCGTTGATGGGCTTGTCACCAATAATGGCTTGCATCACGTAAAGTGGAGAGGTACCGATGTCCCCGTAGATAATTCCCATGGCCACCAGTAAACCGGCAGCCGTCATTTTATTCTTGTGTTTGTGTTCCATTATAACCTAGGGGAGTAAAAATCTAATCAAGCAGAATCGTTTATGGTTAGAATGCAAAAATTGCAGAAAATTGTACTATTTTGGTGTTATTTCTTGAAATATTTCAAGAAGCGGAGGCAAATATAATTCAATGTTTTAGATATCAAATAGCTTTGAAAAACTTTTCAAGAAAACGCTGAATGCGTGGGATTTAACGCTCATAATAATAGCCAAAGATGATATCCATTTCATCCTCTGAAGTCAGACCAAATCCAAGCTCTTTATTTGTATCATTCAAATATGTGGCAACCGAAGTTAGTCCTTCGCCGGCCTGTAACAGTATAGGCGTTTCATAATTGATGACCTTTGGATGCGCCCAATCAGTATTCTCATAAATAACTTCTCCATCCCGGGGCCCACCTTTAATCTTTATTTGAAATAACTTGCCTCTAGCATGAAAATGAGATGTCAAGGAAACGACCGCCACAGGTTTGTCAAATTTAAAATCGCGCGTAATCGTGGTTTTTTGATTCGCTGGCAGGGTAAAACTCGTCACATTGAAATCAATCATTTTGACGACTTGCTTGACTTGATCTGCTGGAACTGTATATAGGTTTACATAATTTTCACCATATAAGTTGTCCGATGTCTTATTGAAATAATGTGGATTCAGATCAATGGAGGAATTAGCTGGCAATTGCAATGCCATACCAGCAGGAAAACGATAATCCGAATTCGGATCCGTACCTCCGCCCAAAAAAATATGATTGGACATCTGAATGACGGTTCCTATATTTAAAGAGTTGTCTAAATTTCTTAAATCTCGCAATTCATTTAAATTAGGCAACAATGTTTTTGATCGGAAATCATACAGCACCATATGGTGGCTATTCGCTCTTGATTTCAGCTTGATTCGAGCTATATAGACCGGTGTCGCATTGTTGAGGGGCCGACGAACAAATAACTCCCTTTCAAAATTGGGTGGAACGACGAAACGATCTACTTTTAATTGAATTCCGGCATTGCCTTCTTCTGCCGGGGAAGCCAATGGCGTAAAAATGGCATCTTCCACGTAACTCGGTGTCGTGTCATCCAACAAACCCGCATCGGCAACTTCTCCTGTCGCTGGTGCACCCGCATCTATCCATTTTTGAACAAAGGCCAAGGCCCCTTTACTTATCGGCTTTCCTCCCAAGGGCATTGGAGCGCCATAACTCACGAGTCCATGATGACTAAAATCCCAGTTCAGTTTATGAAAAAGCAAACTTTCCCCGGATGCAAATTTCCGAACCCTTAGAACTGAATTCTTCAAAGCAACGGAATTAATGGGGGCTACCCCTACCAAATTCGTATATGAACTCCCCTTGGCTAAGACCAATCCATGCTGCGCATAACTAGCATCTTTGGTAGATAAATGGCAACCCGAGCTTGCACAACTTGGCGTTAACAGTTTATCTTGCATCAAGTCGAAAGAAGACACCTTTACACTTTGTTCATCAGGCACCACAGCCGGATCATTTGCCACTTTTGAACAGGCAAATGGCAAGAGGGCCAACAATAATATTCTTTTTTTCATCGCAAAGAATAATGATCTTGATTTTCGCCAGGTTCAATTTTCAAGACTCGGCTTAGCACCAGCAGTACCAACTTACGGGAAGCCAGCCAAATAGGCAATTTACATTGCAACGCAAATTCGGATAAAGATATTTGCTCATGCGAACGCAGGTATTCCATTAACCAGCGCTCTGTATCTCCATAGGCGAATGAAAATCCCTCCTCGTTTTCTCTCCTCAAAATTTGCTTCATCTCCTTACTCGCTTTAATCGTACGATCCTTCACTCGAACGTAGCAAACCGGATTAGGATCCGTTTCCAATTGAACATAGTGTGGCTTATCTACACTTTCAAAGACATGATAAACTAACACCGCTCGACCGTTTTCCAAAGGAATTCGATATGCATGGTAGGTGAAAGCGGGAAAACAATAGTTAGCAATAGCTTTTTCGAGTAAGAATTGATCTTCGTCCACAAACTTGGACCCTTCGATTTGACCATCATCGGCAACACCTACGAACAAATGACCGCCATCTGAATTGGCAAATGCCACCAACTCCTTGACAATCTTTTCTGGAAACTTAACTTTCATTTTGAACTCAAGCCGCTGGCCTTCTCCATGCCGCACCAAATGCTTCAGATTACGTAAATCCAAAAACATTTCAGCAGTATCCCCTGCAGCTTCATCCAGCAATATTTCGTTCCCTGTTCGCATGATTGATAAACACAGTTCAATTTAGAAAAGTTTTCAAACATATGCGTTTATTTTTTCGCATAGTATAGCAATTCAATAGACTTTATATATCTTTGTGAAAATTTCAAACAAATGGTACCAGAAAATTTCGAAAAAACGCTTCAAACAGCCTCATTAGCTGAAAGACTAACGAAAATCGCTGCACTATTCGATGGGAAAAAAATAGTCTTTTCTACCTCATTTGGACAAGAAGATCAAGCGATAACCCACGCAATTGCATCACAAAAGTTGGCTATCGAAATTTTCACCTTGGATACAGGCCGTCAATTTCAAGAGTCTTATGAGTTGATTGATTTGACAGTAAAGAAATTAGACTTTCAATTAAAAACATATTTCCCTCAGGCATCAGCCGTCGAAAAACTAGTCGAAACCAAAGGGTTTCATTCGTTTTATTCATCGGTAGAAAACAGAAAAGAATGCTGTTTTATTCGGAAAATCGAACCCCTAAACCGTGCCTTACAAGGAGCAGATGTTTGGATAACGGGACTTCGAGCTGAGCAATCAGAGAATCGGGCAGATATGCCCATGATTGAATGGGATGCTCAAAAGAATCTATACAAAATCAATCCCTTGATAGATTGGTCTTTTGAGACCATGGAAAAATATTTAGCGGAACACAAAATTCCCCAAAACCCTTTACATAAGAAGGGTTTCGTCTCCATCGGATGTGCACCTTGTACACGCGCCATTGCAAAGGGAGAACACCCGCGCGCAGGTCGGTGGTGGTGGGAAAATTCGCAAAAAGAATGTGGTTTACACGCCTAATCGTAGCATATGAATAATTTAAACGATAAAATCGGACATTTCCCTCGCCAACTGGAGGACGAATCCATTTACATCATGCGTGAGGTGGCCGCTCAATTTGAGCGCCCTGCCCTATTATTTTCAGGTGGAAAAGATTCGATCACCTTGGTACGTTTGGCACAAAAAGCCTTTTATCCTGGCAAAATTCCTTTCCCCTTGGTACACATTGATACGGGACATAACTTTCCTGAAACCATTGAATTCCGAGATTGGTTAGCTAAAGAAACGGGCGCTGAATTAATCGTACGCTACGTTCAAGATTCCATCGATCAAGGAAAAGCCAAAGAGGAATCAGGTAAATATGCCTCTCGAAACGTATTACAAACGGTAACCTTACTTGACACGATCGAAGAATTCAAATTCGATGCATGTATTGGTGGCGCGCGTCGGGATGAAGAAAAAGCCCGTGCCAAAGAGCGTATTTTCTCGGTGCGTGACGACTTCGGCCAATGGGATGCAAAACGCCAACGGCCCGAATTATTTGACATGTTGAACGGCCGCATTGCCGTAGGAGAGAATGTACGTGTATTTCCTATCTCGAACTGGACAGAATTGGATGTTTGGAACTACATCAAGGAAGAAAACATGGAAATCCCTTCCATCTATTTCTCACACAAACGCCAAGTTATCGAACGCGATGGCATGCTATGGGCAGATTCAGAACACTTAAATAAGGAGGCTGACGAGGTTCCATTCGAGGCAACTGTCCGTTTCCGTACCGTAGGTGATATGACTTGTACAGCAGCTGTCGCTTCTGAAGCGAGTGAAATCGATGTCATCATCGAAGAAATCTTATCCGCAGAAATTTCAGAAAGGGGAGCTCGTATCGACGACAAACGCTCTGAAGCCGCGATGGAAAAACGGAAACAACAAGGGTATTTTTAATCAAGCGAAGAAAGACAATGGATATATTACGCATAGCAACCGCCGGTTCTGTCGATGACGGAAAAAGTACCTTGATTGGTCGCTTATTATACGAGACAAATTCAATTACCAAAGATAAAATCGAAGCGCTTGAAACAGCTTCGAAACGCAAAGGGCTGGACTTCCTAGACCTTTCTTTATTGACCGATGGCCTCATCGCAGAGCGCGAACAAGGCATCACGATCGATGTAGCCAATATTTATTTCTCTACGCCAACCCGTAAATACATCATTGCGGACACGCCGGGACACGTGGAGTATACACGAAACATGGTGACTGGCGCTTCGAATGCGAAGGTTTCCTTGATTTTGGTCGATGCCCGACAAGGTATTGTGGAACAAACCGCACGTCACTTGTCGATTGCAGCGATGTTACGCATTCCGAAAGTGATCATTTGCATTAATAAAATGGATTTGGTGCAATACCAAGAATCCACATTTGAAGCCATTAAAACAAGTCTAACTGAACTTGTTGCACAAACAACTTTCGAAGGCCAAGAAGTTAGTTTCTTGCCTATCTCTTCGCTTTACGGGCAAAATATTACTACAAAAGCAGAACAAATGCCTTGGTTCACAGGCAATACGCTTTTGGGGGAGCTGGAAGCCTTTGAATATGCGGAGACGTTGGCACATGCCCCAGCACGCTTCCCGGTTCAATTTGTCGTTCGACCTATGACAGAGGCATACCACGACTTCCGTGGATACGCGGGAAAAATCAGCTCGGGAACATTCCAAGTAGGAGATGCCATTCGCGTATTACCGACAGGTCAAGAAAGTACAATCGCAACGATTGAGAAATTTGAAACGAAATTAACGAATGCCAAAGCCGGTGATTCTGTTGTGATTACCTTATCCACAGATATCGATATTTCGCGCGGGAATACGATCGTATTGGCCAATGATTCAGATGCACCTCAATTAAAAGATTTTTCAGCGCAGGTTTGTTGGCTCGATCATCAAGCCCTTAGCCCAGGTAAAACGTATTTATTGCAACACGGCATTAACATCACCAAGGCAAAAATTTCACAGATTACGGAACGTTTGGACGTAGTTGCACAAACTTCGACGGAAGGAGTTGATTCCTTGAAACTGAATGAAATTGGGCGCATAGCACTACGAACCGCACAGCCCATCAGTGCGGATGTTTATGCGAAAAACCCGGCGAATGGAGCATTTATTTTAATCGATGAATTCTCCAACTCCACGGTTGGCGTAGGATTCGTACAATAAGATTTATTGATACTTTTTAGGAGCGTAGAGGAAACCAAAAGCCTCTGCGCCTTTTTTTGTGTGCACCTCATGATGCACATAATGCGCTTTCATAATGCGCTTCATGTAAGCTGATCCCGCTTTATATTTGATTTTCACACGGCGGTGAACGATGATATCGTGAAAGATAAAATAGAATATCCCATAAGTCGCAATGCCCAATCCGATATAAAATAAGGGCCAATATTCCGGAATTTCAGCTCCGACGATAATGGTAGCTGTAGAAGAAACCCCAAATACCACGGAAAAAAGGTCGTTTTTCTCCAACAAGTTTTTGTGATGCACATGGTGGGATTCATGCCAGTTCCACATAATTCCGTGCATGATGTATTTGTGTGTAAACCATGCAACACCTTCCATTCCTAAAAATGTCCCCAACCAAAGTAGAATTCCCATAATTTGCAATTTGGATTTTAACCAAAATTACAGCGAATTGTTTTAAAATCCACCC
>JBEEOB010000061.1:0-8236 GCA_041191865.1 Bacteroidota bacterium | reverse complement strand
GCGCTGCACTGGTTATCGACAAGGTATTACTTGTTGACAATGACGGAAAGATTTCCGTAGGAGCACCCACAGTAGCTGGTGCGACTGTTCAAGCTAAAATCGTAGCACACGTTCGTGGCGAGAAGGTTTTGGTATTCAAAAAGAAACGTAGAAAGTCTTACCAAAAAATGAATGGACACCGTCAAGATTTGACGCAAGTGTTAATCGAAGGTATCTCAGTTAAATAATTGAACATTAGCGTTTTATACGCATAAAATAAAAAAACATGGCACATAAGAAAGGCGCCGGATCGTCGAAAAACGGGCGCGAGTCACATAGTAAACGCTTAGGCGTTAAGTTATTTGGAGGCCAAGCAGTTATCGCGGGGAACATCATCGTTCGTCAACGTGGAACAGCGCACAACCCAGGTGAAAATGTTGGTCTTGGAAAGGATCATACATTATTTGCTTTAGCGGATGGTGTAGTAGCATTCAAAAAAGGATTTAAAGGTCGTTCATTTGTGCACGTATTGCCAGCAGTGGCAACGGCAGCACCAGCGGCGCCTGTAGCGAAGAAAGCTCCAGCGAAAAAAGCAGCTCCAGCAGTGGAGGCGGCTCCAGTAGCAGAGGTTGCGGTAGAAGCAGCTCCAAAAGCGAAAAAAGCTCCAGCAAAGAAAAAAGAAGCTGCAGCTGAATAATCAACTGTAGATTTATGAGAAAACCTGATACGAAAGTGTCAGGTTTTTTTTATTTTGCGAAACCTTATGGGCCGTTCGGCTGTTTAGGGACTATAACTCCACTTTATGCTTACCTCAACAGTTACCATTTATACCGAATCTACGCCCAATCCACATTCGATGAAATTCGTTTTCAATGTGGAATTATTGCCTGAGGGCATGTCGTTTGACTATACCCAACCGGCAGATGGCTTGACCAAAGAAAAAAATTCCCCTTTAGCAGTCGCTTTATTTGGCTTTGAATTTGTGCGCCGGGTCTTCATTACAAACAATTTTATCACATTGACCAAAACGGAAAATGCCGCTTGGGAAGATGAATTGTTCGGGATTAAGCAATATCTAAAGAAATATTTTGCCGAGAAGCAACCTGTTTTCTCGTTGCCGGCTTCGGAATTTGCTGCTGAAGGAGAATCTTCGGATTCTGAGATTATCACCCAAATCAAGCAAGTTTTAGAAGAATATGTGAAACCTGCTGTCGAGTCGGACGGCGGTGCAATTACCTTCCATTCATTCGATGAATCAACGGGCCAGATGAAGGTTTTATTGCAAGGTTCCTGTTCAGGATGTCCTTCGTCTCAAATGACGCTTAAAGCGGGGATTGAGACGCTTATGACCCGAATGGTCCCTGCGGTAAAAGAAGTGGTTGCAGAAGGCGTTTAAATAAGTTTATTGGACAACATTGATTTGATTGTTGCGTTGTAGACGCTGCCGGGGTCGCAGACCCCGGCAGCGTCACCTTTTCACTTCCACTTCCCAGAAAAACCTTTCTGCTTAACAAACTGATAATTTTCCGCCATTGGAATACCTAATGGGCAATTTTATCCCTACGCTTATCACTTTGTTGATAAACCGCCTAATCACTTTGTCTGTTAATTTGATTTTATAAAAACGAGAGAATCTCGTCCAAGTGTTCAATCTCACGAAAGTTTATATGCTCCACAGGATGGCTTACCATTTCGTGTGCCCAGGTCGTATGAAATGGAATGTGAACCCCATGTCCGCCTAGCTCTAATACCGGTAAAATGTCAGATTTTAACGAGTTGCCAATCATCATAAATTGCGCAGGAGCTATATCTAAATGACGTATTAATTTCTCGTAATCTGCCGACTTCTTGTCCGACATAATCTCGATGTGGTGGAAGTATTTTGCGAGTCCAGATTTCTTTAATTTGCGTTCTTGATCTAGCAAATCACCCTTCGTAGCGACAACGAGGCGGTATTTTGAAGAAAGAGCTTCTAAGACTGTTTCCACATGTGGAAGTATTTCAATCGGTCTATCGAGTAGCTCTTTGCCGATTTCTAGGATTTGATGGGTCCCTTCGGCCGATAGATGACCACCCGTAATTCGAATAGCTGTCTCGATCATGGATAACATAAAACCTTTTACTCCATAGCCATAGAGTGCCAGATTATCCATCTCAGTTTTGAATAATTCTTGTTGGGTTTGATGTAGTGGCAAGTGTGCTTCAAACAGCGCTGCAAAAGCCTCTTCGCTCTCGCGAAAATAAGGTTCATTCACCCAAAGTGTGTCATCTGCGTCAAATGCGATTACCAACATATTGATATACTTTTTTCGAATATAAAGCGTTCGGGGAGTAACGCTGCCGGGGTCTTCAGACCCCGGCAGCGTTTACCGCCAACCTAAAACGATTTCGCAATCGTAATGAAATCCGCCGCGATCAACGAAGCGCCTCCGATCAATCCACCATCCACATCCGGACCCGCGAAAATCTCTTGTGCGTTCTTCGCATTGCAAGATCCACCATATAAAATCGAACAATTATCCGCAACTGCCGCACCATATTTGGCAGCAATGTGTACACGTAAATGTGCGTGCATTTCTTGCGCTTGACCAGCCGATGCCGTTAAGCCCGTTCCAATCGCCCAAATAGGCTCATATGCAATCACCACTTTGCCAAACTCCTCTGCCGACAAATGAAATAAACTTGCCGTTAATTGATCCGCAACATAAGCTAAAAACTCACCGCCTTCACGCAATTCCAAACTCTCACCACAACAGAAAATAGGTGTGATTCCGTTCGCTAATGCCGCATCTACTTTGGCAGCTAATTGCTCATTCGACTCCGCGAAATATTCACGACGCTCCGAGTGACCAATCAATACATAAGGAATGGCAGCTGATGCCAATTGCACCGCCGATATTTCCCCTGTATACGCTCCTGATGCTTTTTCGTGGCAGTTTTGTGCCGCAACAGCTAAATTTGCAATGCCCTCAACAACTTGAGATACACCTGTCAAATACAAAGCTGGCGTCGCCATAATCACTTGTACGTCCGCCGGTACGTCCGACTTCACTAATTGTGCTACTTCAGTAGCCAACACGAATGCCTCAGCAGCCGTCTTATTCATTTTCCAGTTTCCAGCAACAATTTTTTTTCTCATACGTTCATCTAATTAAGCTCCAAAAATACAATTCCTTTCCCGCTTACGAAAATCCAAGCAAAAAAATCCCAAAGATTCCGTATTTTCACAATCCATTACCTCATTTTACACATGATCAAACGCATTCTCCTTGCCTTGTTATTTCTCTCCACAGGTAAATTCGCATACAGCCAAACCGACCTTTTCCCCCATACCAAATCCAAATGGGTAGATTCGGTCATGAAGAGCTTGTCGGTCGACCAAAAAATTGGCCAAGTCTTGATGCCGCGTGGGAATTCAAACCCCACATACGACACGGCCCGACTATACGACATCGTTCGAAATTACCACGTTGGCGGATTCGTGCTGTTTGCCGGTTACCCGACGAATCAAGCAAGGTTAGTCAACAAACTACAAGCCATGTCCAAAGTTCCGATGTTCATCGGCATGGACCTTGAATGGGGCTTGAACATGCGCCTCGATTCAACCGTAAGATATCCCTACCAAATGACGCTCGGCGCGATACAAGGCAACGACGCGCTCATCGAGAAAATGGGCTTCCAAATCGCTCAGCAATGCAAGCGCATGGGGGTGCATATCAATTACGCACCGGTGGTCGACGTGAATAACAATCCCAATAATCCAGTCATCAACTTCCGCTCTTTTGGGGAAAATCGAGAAGCGGTGACGGACAAGTCTTTGGCCTACATGCGCGGCCTTCAAAAGGGAGGGATCATCACCTCAGCCAAACATTTTCCAGGCCATGGTGATACGGGTACAGACTCGCATTATGACATTCCCGTGCTGACGCATAGCCGTAGTCGACTGGATTCTTTGGAGCTTTTTCCCTACCGGGAATTAATTAAAAAAGGCCTTCAGGGGGTCATGGTAGGCCATTTGAGCATACCGGCTTTGGACTCTACGGCGATGCTGGCCTCTACGATGTCAAGACCGATCGTGACAGGACTATTGCGCGATACATTGAAATTTGAAGGCCTGGTATTTACGGATGCCATGGACATGAAAGGGGCAACTAAAATGTTCCCAGAAGGTCAGGCGAATGTCAAAGCATTCCTGGCTGGCAATGATATTTTGGAAACATTTGTCGATGTACCTGCCGCATTTAATGCCATCAAAAAAGCCTTAACGGAAGGAGAAATCACAGAAGCGGAACTTGATAAGCGCGTTCGTCGGATTCTAAATGCCAAAGCTTGGGCGGGATTAGATCGCTACCAGCCTATTGAAATGAAAAACCTCATCGAGGAGCTGAATCCTTTGCAGGCCGATTTACTCAAACGCACGCTCGCAGAGAAATCGGCGACGGTATTAAAAAACCCCTTCGATTTAATTCCGTTGCGTCGTTTAGACACCTTGAAAATTGCCACGTTGGCGATTGGAAAGGCAAATTATGGGGGTGTTTTCCCGACGGAATTCCAGAAATTAGCTCAAAATTATGTCGAGATGGAGCATTTCTATTTGGATGAATTAAGCGCCGATTCGAGTATTGTTAACGTAGAAAATGCCTTGAAAAACTACAATGTCGTGCTGATGGGCTTGCATGGGATTTCTTACCGACCAGCTAATAATTATGCGATAAAACCTCAGATTCAAGCTTTGGTAAAGCGCTTCGCTACACCGAAAACCATTTTGTCGTATTTCGCGAATCCGTTTACGCTGAAGTCTTTTGAGAATCTGAAGAATTTGGGCGCTTTGGTTGTGACCTACCAAGACGGGGTGGCCCAACAAGAAGCGGCGGCTTCATTGATATTTGGGGGTATTGCTGCGGAAGGGAAGATGCCTGTAAGTGCCTCGGCTGATTATCCTGCCGGGATGGGGATTTTAACGCCGAGTTTAGGTCGTTTGCAATACAATGTGTTGCCGGAGGCAGTTGGTATTTCGGGCGCTTATTTAAATAAGCAGGTGGATTCTTTGGCACAAAAAGCCATCGATATCAAGGGTGCTCCCGGTGTTGTGGTATTGATTGCCAAAGAAGGCAAGGTGATTTACCACAAAGCTTTTGGTTCCCAAACCTACGAATCAAAGGAGCCGCTGAAAAAGTCGGATATCTTCGATTTGGCATCGATTACGAAAATCTCTACCTCCGTGCCAGCCTTAATGAAGTGGCAGGATCAAGGAAAATTCTCATTGGAAACCACCATGGGGGAACTGATTCCTGAATTTGCGCAAAGTAACAAGAAGGACTTGAAATACTTGGATGTCTTGACTCACCAAGCCAAATTACGCGCATGGATTCCTTTTTGGCAAGATTACATCGATAGCACCGACATGATTGTGCACAGTAAAAAATTCAATCAGCGCTATGCCAAAAACGATTTGCAATACTCCTTCATGGAGAAATATTTAACCAAAAATGCAGGGGAAGAACGCATCAAAAAAATCATTCGTACGCAGAAAAATCTCTGGGATTCCTGTGTCGATATTAAATCCGAAGTGACGCGCTGGAAACCAAGAACGCTTTCTTATGCGTCCTCGGAGGAATATCCGATTCAGGTTGCACCGAACCTCTGGGCGCATCGCAGCATTAGTGCACAGCTAACGGATGCGATTAAAAATTCCGCACTTCGGGAGAAAAAGGAATATGTGTATTCGGATTTGTCTTACTATTTATTGCCCCAAATCGCACCTCGCATTACGGGTAAAACATGGACGAATTACTTATCCGAAACGTTCTATAAACCGCTGGGTGCAAGCACCTTGGTGTATCAGGCAGAGAAGTATTTTCCGCTGGCACGCATTGTACCTACCGAATATGATTCTTTGTTCCGCAAGACCTTAATTCATGGCAAAGTGCATGACGAAGGTGCGGCATTATTGGATGGAATCAGCGGACATGCAGGCTTGTTTGGGAATGCGAATGACCTTGCGAAATTAATGCAAATGTATTTGCAAAATGGCTACTATGGTGGCCAACAATTTTTAGAAGAAAAGACAGTTAAACAATGGACTGCTTATCCGCTTTCTGTGGAAGAAAATTCCCGTCGGGGCGTCGGTTTCGATAAGCCTGATCGCAAGAAGCCCGGTATTTCGGCTGCGGCATCTGCGAGTGGTGCAAGCTTTGGGCATTCGGGTTTTACGGGTACGTATACTTGGGTGGATCCGACGCAGGATTTAGTCTATGTATTCTTGTCAAATCGCGTATATCCAACACGCAACAATAGTAAAATATCGGATGCTAATATTCGCACGGGCATTAATGAAGTAATCTATCAAGCGATTAAAAAAGGAAATTAATGCGCATTCTCATCACCGGCGGAACGGGTTTTATTGGGCAAGAACTACAGGCATATTTGCATGCGCTGGGTCACCAAACGCGTATTTTATCTCGTCAGGGTGGTTGGGATATTGACAAAGGTTTTCTGGCAGTAGATGCCTTGGATAACATCGATGCGATTGTGCATTTAGCGGGTGCTGGGATTGCGGATAAACGCTGGTCGGCGGCACGAAAAAAGGAATTAATTCATTCGCGTGTGGCCTCAACGAAGCTTTTGGAAGACGCCTTAAAAACCCGAAAGCACCAAGTTCATACCTTTGTTTCAGCTTCAGCGATAGGTTATTATGGGGCAGATTCTGGGGATGTACTTTGTACGGAGAATTCCGCTCCTGGCCAGGATTTTTTAAGTGCTTGTACGGTCGCTTGGGAACAAGCCGTCGATGCAATTCAAGGACCTCGTGTTGTCAAATTACGAATAGGATTAGTGTTAGGAGCAAATGGGGGAATTTTCCCGGTTTTAGCCCGACCGATTCGTTGGTTTGCGGGAGTAATATTAGGTCGGGGAACCCAAGGCCAATCTTGGATTCATGTGCAGGATTTGGTGAAGATGTTTGCATGTGCCTTGACGGATGAGCACGCACATGGGGTTTATAATGCGGTGGCACCACATCCCGTGACCCATGCGGAGATGACGAAGCAGATTGCGGCGGCGTATCATCGACCAGTTTGGTGGCCTAAGGTTCCGGCCTGGGCCTTGCGTTTGGTGCTTGGAGAAATGGCTGTTTTGGTGACCGGCGGCAATTTTGTTTCCTCGGAGAAAATACAAAAAGACTTACATTTTACGTTTACTTATACACGCCTTGCGGAGGCTTTAAAACAAATCATTCATGTCTAAAACGATACTCGTTTATTGCGGCTCTTCGAAGGGGCACAATCCTATTTATGAAGCAGAAGCCAAAGCTTTGATGCAAGCTTTCAAAAAGTATGATTGCAAATTGATTTTTGGCGCAGGAAGCGTGGGCATCATGGGTGTTTTGGCGGATGAATATTTGCGTTTGGGAGGTCATGTGATTGGGGTAATTCCTTCGTTTATGGAACCCTGGGAAGTGAAACACAAAGGCATTCAGGAATGTTACGTGACGGAAACGATGCACAGTCGGAAGCAGAAAATGGCTGAATTAGCCGATGGAGTGATTGCCTTGCCGGGTGGTTTCGGAACGCTCGATGAGTTGTTTGAAATGTTGACGTGGAAGCAATTGGATTTACATCAAATGCCCATTTCTATTCTAAATACGAATGGCTATTACGATCATTTGATGGCGCAGTTACAACACATGGTCGACGAAGGATTTTTGAAATCCCCTAATCTAGAAGCCTTACAGGTAGAGTCAAATCCGGCGGTTTTGGTCGATTACATCATGGGCTATGAGCCAGAGAAAATGGAGAAAAAATGGATTTATCGCGGATAATTTGCGTGATTTTATTGGTGTCTAACCTGGGTTTTGGGCAAAAAAAGCCTGAGAATTTGGGTTCGGCCGTGAATAGCGAATTTGCGGAATTGAATCCGGTGATGGCGCCGGATGGAAAGACCCTGTATTTTGGTCGGAAGAATCATCCCTCTAATCGTTTTGGAACGCAGGGTTCAGAGACTGTTTCGGGTTCTCAAGATATTTGGTACAGTGAACGCGTGGGGGATGTTTGGAGTACGGCTAGGCGAATGCCCGATGTATTAAATCGTGATCAATACAATACGATTTTATCGATTTCCCCGGATGGCCAAACCATATTATTGAAGGGTGCTTACATCAACGGGGTCTATGAATCGCGTGGTTTCTCGCTAGCTAAAAAGCAAGTAGGAGGCTGGTCGATACCGGAGAAAATCAACATTCCGGGCTATGAAAAGTTGA
>JBEEOB010000060.1:0-9981 GCA_041191865.1 Bacteroidota bacterium | reverse complement strand
ATTTATGTCATTACACACGAATATTATCCCAATCAACATCGAAGATGAAATGAGAGGGGCGTACATTGATTATTCAATGTCGGTCATTGTATCTCGTGCCTTGCCAGATGTGCGTGACGGTTTAAAGCCGGTGCATCGTAGGGTACTTTACGGGATGGAGGAGTTAGGAGTTAGTTACAACAAATCGTACAAAAAATCGGCACGTATTGTCGGGGAGGTACTTGGTAAGTATCACCCACATGGTGATTCATCTGTTTATGATACGATGGTGCGTATGGCCCAAGATTGGTCTTTGCGTTATCCATTGGTAGATGGACAAGGTAACTTTGGTTCGGTCGATGGTGATTCACCGGCAGCCATGCGTTATACGGAGGCACGTTTGAAGCGTATCGCGGATGAGATGCTTTCGGATTTGAACAAGGAGACGGTTGATTTTCAGCCCAACTTTGATGATTCCTTGGATGAGCCGACGGTATTGCCTGCGAAGATTCCCAATCTATTGTTGAATGGTACTTCGGGTATTGCGGTAGGTATGGCTACGAATATGGCGCCGCACAATTTGACAGAGGTAGTTGATGGTATTGCGGCATACATTGATAATCGTGATATCACGATTACGGAATTGATGCAATACATCAAGGCGCCGGATTTCCCTACGGGAGGTACTATTTATGGTGTTCAAGGTATCAAGAATGCATTTGAAACGGGTAGAGGTCGTATTGTAGTTCGAGGAAATGCGACATTTGATACGACAAAAACAGGGAAGGAGCAGATCATTGTTTCGGAGATTCCGTACATGGTTAATAAAGCGTCTTTAATCAAGCAATGTGCTGATTTGGTGAACGATAAGCGTATCGAAGGTATTTCGGAGATTCGTGATGAATCGGATCGTCAAGGGATGCGTATTGTATTTGATTTGAAGCGTGATGCAGTTGCGAATGTCGTATTAAACAATTTGTATAAGCATTCGGCTTTGCAATCTTCATTCAGTGTGAACAATGTGGCTTTGGTGAAAGGTCGCCCGATGATGTTGAATCTTAAAGATTTGATTCATCATTTTGTAGAGCACCGGAATGAGGTAATTGTTCGTCGGACGAAATTTGATTTGCGCGAAGCACGTAAGCGTGCGCATATTTTGGAAGGCTTTATTATTGCATTGGATAATCTGGATGCAGTCATTAAGTTGATTCGTGAATCAAAAGACCCTAATGCAGCGCAGGAGGGATTAATGAGTAAATTTAATTTATCAGAGATTCAAGCGAAGGCTATCTTGGAGATGCGTTTACAGCGTCTTACCGGCATGGAGCGTGAGAAGATCATGAATGAATTTGCGGAAATCATGAAGTTGATTGATGATTTGGAAGACATTTTGGCAAAACCAGAGCGTCAATTGCAAATCATTAAAGATGAATTGACAGAAATGAAACAGCGTTATGGCGATGAGCGTCGTACGCAAATCAACATGACGGATGAAGAATTCTCGGTAGAGGATATGATTGCGGATGATGAGATGTTGATTACCGTTTCCGCGCAAGGATATATTAAGCGTACGCCGATAACGGAATATCGTGCGCAGAGTAGAGGAGGGGTAGGTTCACGTGCGGTGGCTACGAAAGACGATGATTACACAGAGCATTTGTTCTCAGCGACGATGCATAATTGGTTGTTGTTCTTTACGGAGCGCGGTAAGTGTTTCTGGTTACGTGTTTATGCGGTGCCAGAGGGATCGAAAAACTCGAAAGGCCGACCAATTCAAAATATGATGAATATTGAGAATGGTGATACGATTCGCGCCGTGATTAATGTGAAGTCGATTACCGATCCGGATTACATTGATAATAACTTTATTGTGATGTGTACGGAAGATGGAACGATTAAGAAAACTTCGTTAGAGGCTTATTCTCGTCCGCGTCAAAACGGTATCAATGCCATTACCATTCGCGAAGGAGACCGTTTATTAGATGTAGCCTTAACAAATGGAAATAACCAAATCGTGATAGCGACTAATACGGGCCGTTCGGTACGTTTTGAAGAGACACGTGTTCGTCCAATGGGCCGTACCGCTGCGGGGGTAAAAGGTATCTGGATTGATGAAAGTGTTGCAGATGAGCGTGTGATTGGTATGGTTTGCGTATCTGATCCGGAGGTTCAACAATTATTGGTTGTATCTGAGAAGGGTTTTGGTAAGCGTTCAGAAGTAGAAGATTATCGCTTGACAAACCGGGGTGGAAAAGGAGTTAAGGCCTTGAATATCACGGATAAGACGGGTAATTTGGTTGCGATTAAGGAGGTAAATGATAACAATGACTTGATGATCATAACGAAGGCGGGTATTTTAATCCGGACGAGTGTGGCTGAGTTACGTGTCATGGGCCGAAATACGCAAGGGGTGAAGTTGATTCGTTTGAAAAATGAGTCAGATGAAATTTCATCTGTAACCAAAATTGAGAAAGAGCCTGAGCCGGAAGAGGTTGAATTAGCAGAAGGAGTAGAAATCGTGGAAGGAGCTGTTCAGGAAACGGCAGCACCGGAAACAGGGGAGGAGAATTCAGCAGTAGAAGGTTTAGAGGAATCAACTGAAGAGTAATTTCATGGGCCCGTATGTAAATACGGGCTTTTTTTTAATTTAACTAAACGTATGAAAAAAGTAGTTTTAACCCTGATTACTGTGGCAATGGCTGCAGGCTCATCGTTCGCACAGGTGGACAAAGCTTTGGTCGAAGCACAAAAGAAGAGTATTTTGGAAACTGTTAAAAAGACAGATGAATCCGTAAAAAAAGCACCTACAAAGCCTCGTTTATGGTTAGAGCGTGCGGTAGCTTATTTTGATTTGGCTTCATTTCCTGATTCAACTTTGGCGAATACCGATTTAGATGCTTCATTTAAAGCCTTGGATTACTTGGCTGAAGCAGTGAAATTGGATACGAAAGAAGGTAAGAAAGGTTCTATCGCGAAAGATGCAGAAAAGTTATTAGAAGGCCGTGAAAAGGCTTATGGTGCTTTAATGAACATGGGTGTGATTAAATACCAAGGAAAAGATTATACATCTTCTTTCCGTTACATGTCTAAGGCATCAGAAATTGCTTCGAAAGATACCGTTTCAGCGATGTATACAGGTGTTGTGGCTCAGTTATGCCAAAAAGATGCAGAAGCACGTGCTGCTTATGAGAAATACATGAACATTGGTGGTAAAGATGTTGCGATCATTTATGGTTTGTCACAGATTTATAAAGTAGCTAAAGAAGAAGATAAAGCACTTGCTTTGATTGATAAGGGTATTGAAATTTATCCAACAAGCAAGGATTTGAAGAATGAAAAATTCAATATGTTGATTGCGTTTAATCGTATTGATCAGGCGATTTCACAGTTGAAGGAAACGGTTTCCAAGGACGCGAAAGATGTGATGAACTTGTTCAATTTGGGTTTATTGTATGAAAATAAGACAAATACCTTAAAAGAAGAGGCGAATAAAATTGCTGATGCATCGAATAAGGTTGCTGATGCTCGTCGTAAAATCGCTTCTCACAAGGATAAAGCAGAGGTTTATATTGATGAATTAAAGCGTACGAAAGCAAAGTTAAAAACGGTAAAACCGAATCAAAAGCCAGTTATTCAGTCGCAAATCAATAAGTTAGAAGCATCGATTGCGAAAGATAATGAAGAATTAAAGGCCTTAGAAGGGGAGAAGCTTGAGGCTGAAAAGGCGGTAGGAGATGAAGCAGCTAACAAAGCTAAAATTGCTGAATTGAATGGTAAAATTGATGCATTGAAGCAAGAAACACCATCATTTTATGAGCGTGCTTTAGCTGTTGATCCAGCTTATTATGATGCATTGTATCAAATGGGAGCGTTTTATTTCAATGAAGGAGCTGAAATCAAGCGTATTGTCAACGCGATGGATATGGAGACGTATAAAAAAGAAGGAAAAGCTGTTGAGGAGAAATTAGCAGCGAAGTACCAACAAGCAATTCCATACTTTGAGCGTGCTTTGAAAGTTAAGAAAGATGAAGATTTGAAAGAAATCTTAAAACAAGTTTACCGCGAATTGAAGATTGATAAGCAAGTTGATTAATTATCTTTAGACGTTAGACTTTAGAGAGCCTCAGGAATTTCCTGGGGCTTTTTTGTTTTGAGTTAAGTAATAAGAGCTAAGAGTTAAGAACTAAGAACTAAGAATAGATGATCTATATGATGCTTATTAATAATATATTTTATAATCTATTTAACATAATATAAATTATACAACAAATTGGTGTAACCAATTTATTGCGTCTCTACCATGTTAAAAGCCTTAATTCTTAGCTTTTATCTCTTAGCTTTTATCTCTTAGCTTTTAACTCTTAGCTTTTAACTCTATTTATTGATTGGCAAATTAACCTTGAACGTCGTCCAGCCATTGATGGTCGAACTGACCGAAATTTGACCATTGTGTAAATGAATGATTCGCTCAACCAATGATAATCCAATGCCGTAGCCTTTCGAATTTGCTGTATTTTCCCCACGGAAAAATGGTTGGAAAATGAAGGGTAAATCAGCCTCAGGAATACCTTTTCCTTCGTTTTTAACGGCAATTTCAATTTGATTGGATGTTATGGCCAGACTTACCTGTGCCTGATTATTTGGGCTAAATTTGCAGGCATTTTCCATCAGGTTTTTGATGGCGGTCAACATGAGTTTTTCGTCTCCCTTCATCATCAATAACTCTTCGTCATCGGGCATGAATTGGGTATCAAAAAGTACTTTATAGGTCGAATTTAGCTTCTGAGCCAAGCTTCGGGCTTCCCAAATAACCTCATCAATGCGGATGATTTGAAAGCCCGCTTGGTAGTCGGTGACACTGATTTTATTTAGCTCCAACAACGATTCGGTGATGGCTGCTAAATCCTGAGTATCCTCTAAAACGGATGCGATGGTTTGTTTGTAATCGGCCGTATTCCGCTCGTTTAATAAACTCACTTCCAATTGCGAGGAAATTTTGGTTAAGGGATTCTTTAATTCATGCGAAACATTGGCAATAAAGGTCTTTTGAAAGCGAAATGCGCTTTCAATTCGTTCTAACAGTCGGTTGATCGTGGCGACCATCTTCCCTATCTCATCCTCGGAATCGGCGGATTCCAGCCTTTGTTCCAGCCGTTTAGGCGAAAGTAAATCTACCTGTTTAATCACCTCGGAAATGGGATTAACGGCCCTTCCAGCGAAAAACCAGCCCGAAATGACCACGATGAAAACAAACAAGAGAAATAAGGCAATCAGGATGTTTTTGAGGTCTTTGGCATTCTCGGCTGAATATTGATCAACAGCACCTGCAAAAACGACGATTCGGCCCTCTGGAGTAACAAAAACGGTTCCTAGCACCTCTAAATCTTCTACGCCAAAGCGTACTTCTTTGCGTTTTAGGACCTCTTTTACCTGATTTACATCTACATGGAAGTTGATGCTATCATTGGAGCGGTAAATGCGCTCATAACAGGTATCATATGCCATGATGTTCTCCCGGTATAGAATATCTCGATTGGCGCGATCGATGATGCGTAATAATTTGGAATCAACTTGCTTGACGTTTACAAGCAATTCGGCAGCGGTGTTGGCTTTTTGACGTAGCCGACTGTAAAATTTATCCTTGTAGTTCTCTTGGGTAAACAAATAGATAATTAAATACGAAACGAAAAGAATCGCAGAAACCAGGTAGGTAAATTGATATGTTAACCGAGAACGGATTTGCATCTTATTCCTGTCTTAAAATATATCCCATACCAAATTGCGTATGTATAAGCTTACTTGGGAAGCCTTTATCGACTTTTTTACGGAGGTAATTCACGTAAACTTCGATCAAATTTGAGCTGCCTTCGTCCTCTACTTCCCAGATATTTTCCGCGATTTCAGCTTTCGAAATGACCTTCTCTTGGTTTCGTAGAAAGTATTCCATCAATTGGAATTCTTTTGCAGTTAGATTGATTTTTTGACCGGATCTTGTGACGATTTTACTGGTCAAATCCAGTTCTAAATCGGCAAATTTAAGTACTTGAGCCTCGATCAAGGTTTGATTTGATCGTTTAATCAAGGCTTTGACACGGGCCAAAAACTCTTTGAAGTCAAAGGGTTTGGCCAAATAATCATCTGCTCCAGCCTCAAATCCCACTAATTTATCATCGGTTGTACTGAGCGCCGTCAACATTAAAATAGGTGTTTGAATACCTTCCGCGCGCAACGATTTACACAATTCTAAGCCATTCATTCCCGGAATAATGATGTCGGAAATGATTAATTGATAGGCTGTCCGTGTGGCTAATTGTTTCCCCATCAAGCCATCATAGGCTACGTCAACGGTATAATGATTCTCTTCCAATCCTTGTTTGAGGGATTGGACCGTTTTGGGTTCATCTTCGATTAGCAGGATTTTAATCATCTATTTAAGGAGACTTACCAGGTCCGCAGGCGAATAATTGATGGATTTTAATACTTTTTTGTCCGACTTTCTATATACTTTCCAAAGGCCGTTTTCTTCCTTAATTTCAGCTTCTGTACCATCTTTATCATGGTAGAATTTTACGGTATATTCCGCTTCCTCCAGGCTTTGGCAAGCTTTTGACATATTGGAACGTTGTACTTCATTGAATAAGTCTACAAAGCGTTCACCCATACCAAATTCCAACACCGCGCCAGATAATACATATTGTAAATCGCACAAGGCGTCTGCTATTTCAACTAAATCATTCGCAGCAATGGCTTCTTTCAACTCGTCTAATTCTTCAGCTAATAAGCTTACGCGCAATGCACAGCGCTCAGGACTCGGAATAGTCGGATTAGGTAAAATAGGTGCTCCAAAGGTATTATGGAACTCGGCAACTTGATTTAAAGAATCTAATTTTTGCATAAAAACAGGTATTATGCTTAAAATTAAGCATTTAATTAGGGATTTCTATTAGGCAAATGGCTTAATGCTAAGAGAATATTTGCATCAAATTGTAAACTATTTTGCCATTTGTACACATTATCCACACTTATCCACACAAAAATGTGGATAAGTATATTTCGATTGTAACAAAATGTTCACAACTGTGGATAAGTCGTGGAAAAGTGGATAAGTCTGAAAATGAAAGATTACATCGGCCGACTCTCTGAAAAAGTACCATCGGTATAGAAAATCAATACGCGCTCGATACTTTTTTGTAATCGTTCAGGCATGGGTGATGTGACCGGCTCAACTTGACGTGTAGAAACAGCAGTTTCTTTAGGTCGTCTGAGATTTGATTGTACGATCGTTTGTTCAGGCAAACTATTTTTAGGCGATTCTGAGGGCGTTGGTGAAACAGCATCAAAAAGAGAAGGAGAAGTTGACGCGACTGTACTTTCCACTTTCGGTGTACTCGGTGCGTGTGAAGCTCCAAGGCTTCTGTCTTCAAATAACAAGTCTTCTGCACTGATCTCAGGAAATACCCGCAGTATCTTCTGTACAACATCCAAACTAGGCTTATTACGCCCAGACAATATGTGAGAAATACTACTACGGGGGATTCCTAGCTTATCCGCAAATTGAGAGGCGCTTAACTGCTTGCGCTTAATTAACAATTCTATCTTCTCACTTAAATTCATAATTGTATTTTGTAAACAAATGACATTACAAAAGTAAATCAAAAATTAACAAAAACAAATTCAAATTTGAGTACAATTGTAATTTACAAAAGTGACATGCAATCACTGTGTAATGCAATCAGTTTACTTTTGTATAAAGCACCAACTCCCTTTTTAAAGTCCTTTTTGGACATACCGAATTGTTGGTAGATCTCCTCAGCTGGACTCTTATCGTGTAACATTAATACGCCATTGTTCTCTTTGATTGCTGCGAGAATACGTTCTGCTTGACTATCTGTGCGAACCATTCCAACGGCCTCTAAGCGTAAATCCAATTTACCATCCGGGCGAATGTTAGCAATGTATACAGTGGTAGGTTCGCCAAATGTTAGATTTGTAAACACTTGATTTTTGAACAACATTCCGATTTTACAATTGTTTACTAGGCATTTGATTCCAAGATCCGTATGTTCGAAAGGTATTGCTTCTACTTTGTCTCCAATTGTAAACTCTGAACCATCCGTAATTGGGAGAAATTTCTCTACACGTGCTGATGCGACGATTCGATCCGTTTGCCCATCTAAATAAATATAGACGAGGTAAGAGCGGCCAACCGACATTTTTTGAAACTGTTGGCTAAAGGGAACGAATAAATCTTTTGCTAGGCCCCATTCCATAAATACACCTAAGGGCGTAACAGCTTTTACTTCTAAATAGGCGAACTGGTCTACAGTTGCTTTGGGTTTAAGCGTCGTTGCGATGATGCGGTCTTCCGAATCCCTGTAGATAAAAACATCGATGAATTGATCGATTTCATATGTTTCAGGAACATATTGTAAGGGAAGTAAGATTTCATCTTCATATCCATCCAAGTATAAACCGAATGGTACTTCCTTGATAATGCGTAGGTGATTGTATTCACCAATTTTTAGTTCATTTTCCATAAAAAAAACCCGGTTGTTTGAACCGGGTTATAAAGGTAAGGATAGATTTTGGTTTAGACTACCACATTGTTTTCGCGCAGGGCTTGATTCAATGAAGTTTTCAAGTCTGTGCTCTCTTTACGTTTACCAATGATTAGGGCACACGGAACGCCATAAGTGCCTGCTGGGAAGTTCTTTTGAATCGATCCTGGAATCACTACAGAGTTTTCAGGTACATATCCAATGTATTCCACCGGTTCAGGTCCTGAAACATCAATAATCTTCGAAGAACCTGTAATGGTTACTCCAGCTCCTAAAACAGCTTTCTTTCCGATGTGCGCACCTTCTACTACAATACAACGGGAACCAATGAATGCGCCATCTTCAATAATTACGGGAGCCGCTTGAGGGGGTTCTAATACACCACCGATCCCCACGCCACCACTTAAGTGTACGTGTTTTCCGATTTGTGCACAACTACCCACGGTTGCCCAAGTATCTACCATCGTTCCTTCATCGACGTATGCACCAATGTTTACATAAGAAGGCATTAAGATTGTTCCTTTTGCCAAGAATGCACCATATCGAGCTACTGCTGGAGGAACAACACGAACGCCTAATTCCTTATAATTTGTCTTTAAACGCATTTTATCGTGGTATTCGAAAATGCCAACTTCACTAACTTCCATTTGACGAATAGGGAAATACATGACAATGGCCTTCTTTACCCATTCGTTAACTTGCCAGCTACCATCTGCTAAAGGTTCAGCAGTTCTTAATTCCCCTGCATCTACTTTCGCCACTACTTCCTCAATTGCAGCAATGACTGCGGGCGTATTTCTTGTTTCGGGAGCGTCCCACGCCGATAAAATGATCTGTTCTACTGAATTCATATGTTAAGTATCCAAAATTTGAAGACGCAAATTACCAATAAATAGGATTTTATCGAAGGTGACGCCGAAATAAAAAATGGAAAATGACTACCACAGTGCATTTTTAACGACAAAATCGCACATGAATTTAACTTAAACTTTAATTAGTTAAGTTTCTGATTATCAGTTAGTTGATAATCGTAACAAAATAATATATTGTGAAAATCGTTGCTCGAAATTAGCAAAATAGACAAATGACATTCTGTCACTCCCCTGCCCCACTCGATTCGTGCGACATTCGCTTATACAAATATGCAAAAATAACTTGAATAAAAAACGTATCCGAGCAAAAAAATACTAAAATGCATATAATTACCCTTTTTGCTAAATAAGAATAATTCGTTTACAATTGTTGAATTGTGTATTTTAAACGATTAAATAGCGGTTTTATTACGATATTCTTGGAATTGTTCAATGAAAAAGCTATTTTTGGTTTTTAATAAGGAAATCAAATTAATTCATTCAATGAAAAAAATTAAAGTTGCCATTAATGGTTTTGGTCGCATCGGTCGACTTACTTTCCGTCGTTTATTGGAAAAAGAAAATGTAGAAAT
>JBEEOB010000059.1:0-8333 GCA_041191865.1 Bacteroidota bacterium | reverse complement strand
CGTTCCGCCTCTTCCGCAATCACATGTTCCCCAAAAGCCGAAATAAAATGCTTAATCCGACCGGTCACCACAATCCTGAACGGATTCAGTGACACAAATTTCACGGTATCACCAATCGAATAAGACCATAGTCCGGCATTGGTCGACAGAAGCAAAGCATAATTAACGCCCATTTGGACCTCTGAAAGCATCAGGCGCTTGGGTGTCGCAGCAAAATAGGTATCTGTTGGCACAAATTCAAAGAAGATTCCACCATCCACATTCAACAACAATCCCTCTTCACCCGATGAATCTTGAAAAGCGATAAAACCCTCAGATGCCGGATAAGTCTCCACAACATCGATGTCACGACCAATTGAATCCATCAACTTTTGACGATAAGGCTCAAAATTCACGCCTCCTGTCACAAACAATTGAAAATCAGGGAATAGGTCACCAATCTTTTGGCCTGATAATGTTTCTAAACGGTCAAAATACATCTGAACCCAAGGCGGAATTCCCGAAATCAGGCCCATGCGCTGTTGGATTGTTTCCTGCACAATGGCCTCTAATTTCTCTTCCCAATCCTCGATGCAATTCGTATCATAGGATGGTAATTGATTGCTTCTCAAATAGCCCGGAACGTGGTGATTGACGATCCCCGACAAACGTCCTGTAGGGACTCCGTGTTTCGTTTCAAGTGCCGGAGAGCCCGACAAAAAAATCAGTTTTTGGTCTAAAAACGCTGAATTTCCGGAATAGTGAACATAATGCAACAAGGCATCACGCGCACCAGAAATGTGAAAAGGCATTGATTCCTTGGAAATAGGAATGTATTTCGCTCCAGATGTTGTACCCGATGTTTTGGCAAAATAAGCTGGCTTTCCTGGCCATAAGATATTGGGTGACCCCAAGACCATTTCATCGATATAGGTCTTTAAATCCTCGTATTCCGCGATGGGAACACGGATTTTATATTCTAAATAATTTCGAATTTTGTCGAATTCGTATGCCTGCCCAAAGATGGTTTGCTCCGCCTTTTTGAGATTATTTTTAAGCCAATTTTCCTGAATTTGAATGGCCTGCGCATGACTCTTTTGGTGTTTTTTTACCACCTTACGCGCAAAAGGTTTCGCAAAAAAGGATCGAATTCCCATGATTACCTACTTAAACACGCCTTGCGGATCAGGCAATTTTTCCGCCAAACTATGTCCCAAATTTAAATCCAACTGCGTAATGTCCAACTTGCGACACTCATGCAAATAAGCCCAAGCATTTTCATACTTTTCCTGCAAATACGCGACTTGCGCGCGCTTCATCCAGGCCGTCGCGTAATTCGGTGTTTGAACTAAGGCTTGCTGCAAAAGCAAATCTGTTTCATCCAAAGTCCCACAATCCATCGTTTTCAAGTAACAACTCAATTTCACAATCGCCAAATCTACCCGCAGAATACTTTGCGTACTATCCAATGATAAACCTTTCGATAAAAACTCAATTGCTTTCGGAAAATCTTGTCGCTGAAAGGTAATTACACCTAGCCCCCAATATGAATCAACTGCTTGACTATCAAGCGATTGAACAAGATTAAATCGGTAGGTAGCCGTATCCAAATGACCGGAGGAAACAAACTCCCACGCCCGCTCTGAAAAGAATTCTACCGCCTCTTTACGTGACCCAAAGCTAGCGTCACAGGACTCTACAAATTCCGTTAACTCCTTTTGATCTTTGGCAGATAGTGCCTTTTGTCCGTAAAGCGGCAAATATTTTGCCTCCTTTGGCGCTGTGGCTTGTTGGGCCATTGCGAGGCTGCCAACAACCATGAACAAACTGATTAGTAGTACTTTCATCGCTGCAAATCTACCTTTTCTTTTTAGATGATGGTGCTCCTGGACGAAATTTTGCGTTTTTTCCTGGGCGATTGTTCCGCTGAGGCGGTTTTGGGCTTGAGACTGCACCACCTTTAGGACCCGTTTTGGTGACCGCTTTTCGGGTAGGAACTTTTTGCCCACTTGCCCGTGCTTTAATCACCCATTTTTTCTCGTGGAACGCTCCTTGAAAATCGGGATCTTCGCGTTTCCGTTGATCATCCACCGCGCGCAACATATCTTGTTGTTCAACAAATGGAGTCTCTTCCCGATTGATTTCTGCCGGAAGGTCCTGAATTTCAATTGTTTGCTGAATTATTTCCTCAATTTTGGCCCAATGATATTGTTCGGCCAAGGTGATAAAAGTAATCGACTCGCCCACCTGATCCGCGCGACCCGTCCGACCAATCCGGTGAACATAATCCTCGTAAATCAAGGGTACATCAAAATTGATGACATGTGAAACCTTGGGAATATCGATTCCCCGAGCAGCTACGTCGGTCGTTACCAACACGCGAATTAATCCTTCGCGAAATTGTTGCATGGCATTGATCCGCGTATTTTGGCCCTTATTCGAGTGAATTGCTCGAACTTGGTCTTCAGATAACACCTTGCGAATTAAAAACTTTTCAACCTGATTGGCGACGTCCTTACTCCGACAAAAGACCATGACGCGTTCGAAGCGATCTTGTTTCAGGAAATAAGCCAAGGCGTTAATTTTTGTACTCAAATTTGGAGCCTCGTAAACAAATTGGGTAACCTGGCTAGCCGGAGTGGCTTGTCGGGTAATTTCAACTTTTTGAGGAAACTCCAAAAACTCATGCGATAGGTTTTCTACTTTTTCAGGGAAAGTCGCAGAAAACAAGCCGTTTTGGCGTTTTTTATACGGGATTTTTTCAAGTATTTCGCGGATCTGAGGCATGAAACCCATGTCCATCATTTTATCCGCTTCATCCAAAATCAAAATCTTCAACTCTTTGACGACGATTGCATCCTTGCGATATAATTCCAAGAAACGGCCCGGAGTAGATACCAAAATATCGATCCCCGCTTCCAAAGCTTGAATCTGCGTTTTAGGTCCAAGACCGCCATATAAAGCCAAAATGCGCAAATCGGTCTCCACGGCCAAGCCCACCATAACCTCATGAATCTGCATGACCAATTCCCGCGTAGGTGCTAAAATCAAGGTACGAGGATTTTTCCCTTGCGCATATTTACAACGCATTAAAACCGGCAAGGCATAAGCTGCCGTTTTACCCGTCCCAGTTTGTGCAATACCAAGTACATCGTGGCCTTGCAACATCAGGGGTATCGCTTTCTCTTGAATCGGACTCGGTGACACATATCCCAACGCGTCGCAAGCGCGACATAATTGTGGGTTTAAACCAAGCGAAGAAAAATCAGTCATATGATAAGTATTGATGAAGGGACAATTTCCTTCGTGGAATTTCGTTCACAAGCGCTGCCGGCGCTCAATCGCAATTCCACACAAAGGTAGGCAAAATAAAATTCCCTACCTTTGAAACAAAAATTCTTCTGAATATGCGAATTTGGGGCATTCGAATCCTATTATGGGCCATCATCTCCTTCGCCAGTGGTAGTGTAGCATCACTTTTCCTCTGGGGCTTACAGCTAATCGCAGAAAATCGACAAACTTATTATTTACTCGGCCTGCCACTAGCCGGTCTCCTATTATACACAAGCCGCAGGTGGACATTCTCCCTGCTAGGCACGAACGATCTCATTAAACAAATCGATGGTGAGGCAAAGTGTCCCTCCATCTTTCAGGTACCATATACTTTACTAAGCACATGGCTAAGTCATCTTGTGGGAGCTTCGGTTGGAAGGGAAGGGGCAGCTGTTTTCATGGGCGGTTCCTTGGCAAACATCGGTGTGATACAATTCAATCTTTCACAGGCTGAAAAATCCATTTGGTTACGTGCCGGAATGAGCGCTGGATTCGCCGCTATTTTTGGAACGCCCTGGGCAGGCTGTTTTTTCGGACTCGAAATAAAAGAGGTGGGCAAAATTCATTTTCGCTCTATTTTCGCATGCGTTTCCTCCGCTTTTGCGGCAAACCTAGTAAGTCTCCACGTGTACGGCACAAAACACGTTTTATATCCCCACATTTTCCTGCCTAGCATTTCATGGACATTTTGGGCCAAATTAGCACTCATAAGCCTTTTTTTAGCCCTAATTGCCCGCGTCTATTCGCGCTTAGAATCGATTATTTATTTTGCGTCTGATAAATTACCCATACAAGCTTACCAAAAAGCGATTCTCGCGGGCCTGATTTTGCTAGCGCTCTTTCAATTTCCCGAATTCCAAGAAAGCATTGGACTTGGCTCTGAATATTTACTTAGACCCTTTGAAGAAAATTTTACTGCCGGATATTTTGCTATTGAAAAACTCATCGCAACTTGCCTAAGTCTTGGACTCGGATATAAAGGGGGAGAGGCGACACCCTTGTTTTTAATCGGTGCGCACGCAACAGCGGGACTTGCAAATTTAATAGAACTACCTGGTCCTTTCTTGGCTGCCATCGGATTCACATGTTTATACATGGGTCTAACGAAAACACCTATCGCCGCGATGTGCATGGGCGTCGAACTATTTGGTATAGATGCTTGGTTTTGCTATTTAATCGTCACAATAATCGTTATCTACCTCACGGGCAACAAAGGAATATTTAAATCACAAACATGGGCAAACTACCTGCCCAAACTCCCATTTTAATATGTTCAATTTCTTCTTCGACAACTTCGAGCAGTACAAAGAAACCCGCATTCAAAAGCGCCGCTTTGATGAAAAAACATGGCAAGAACTTATTCAAGCATGGGCTAATTCTCCCTGGCTACGTGTAGAAAAAATGGGAGAAACATTTGAAAAAAGAGCGATTCATGAAATTACCTTTGGCCAAGGACCAATCCAAGTAATTGCTTGGTCACAAATGCATGGCGATGAGGCCACAGCAACCATGGCATTATGCGATATTTTCAACTTTATCAACTCAAACGACCCTTCGTTTACCGAAATACGGGAAATATTGCATCAAAATCTGACCATTCATTTCATTCCGTATTTAAACGCTGATGGTGCCGCAAGATGGACGCGCGAAACAGCTTTAGGCATCGACATGAACCGTGATGCACAAATGCGATATAGCCCAGAAGCACAATTACTTTCTGATTGGGCGGACCGTATAAAACCCACTTTTGCCTTCAATTTACATGATCAAAATCGATTGTATTCTGTTGGAAATTCTGCTCATCAAACACATATCGCCTTCCTCGCAACAGCTGCAGATGAAGAAGGAACATGGACTGAACCGCGCCTTCGAGCAGGTAAATTAGCGAACCGTTTAACTAGATTGACTCAACAAATCATTCCGAATAAAGTGGCTAAATGGACCGATGAATTTAACGCAAGAGCGTTTGGTGACACCTTCCAACAAAGAGGTTATGGCTTACTATTATTGGAATCGGGTGGGGCCGGTTGGGACCTTGAAAAACAATCCTTGCGCCAGCTAAATGCAGCTATTATTCTTGATGCATTCCATAGTATAGCAACAGGAAGTTACCAACAAGAAAACATCGAAACGTACGAAGCATTAGCTACCAACGAGCGACAAATATTTGATATCAAACTAACACAAGCGCCCCTAGAGCCAACGGGCAAAATCCGTGCTGATATTGGTATCAACTTGAAAGAAACGGCATCAGAAAAAACGAACATTACATACAGTTGGCTCGTTGAAGAAATAGGCAACTTGGACTACATGCATGCATTAAACACAATAGACGCAAGCCAATTTAATTTCAACCAAGCCATCAATCTAGGAGAAGAAATAAGTGATTTGATCTACACAAAAGGAGGGGAAACAACTTTTGATTTACGTACTTTTACAGCCAAAATAAAATAAACATATGACATCATTACCCGTAATCATCATTGGAGTAAATCCATTTGCGCTTGAAGTCGCGCATATATTCCAACAAAACAATGTAGTAATCTATGGTTTTTTAGATGACGATGTTAAGAAAAAAGACACCATGATTGGTGAAATTCCAGTATTGGGAACCACAGAAGATGAAAGCTACTGGGGATTAATTGGGAAATCCTGTGCCGTATTCGTGGCCTTAGAAAACCCAACAGAGCGCAAGAAAATGATCGAATTAATCGAAGAGGACCGCAAGACAAAACCTGTTCATGCCATACATCCAAGCGCTCAAATTGCCAATGTTAAAAGTTTGGCCTATGGCATTTTCATTGGGGCTAATGTGGTCGTTGGGGCTGAAACAAAAATCGCTGATCACGTTATTATTGGACCAGGATCAATCATTGAAACAGGCGCAAGCATTGAAGAATTTGGTCAAATTGGTGCCGGATCTGTCATCGGAAAAGAAGCGCAAATCGACAAAAATGCCTTTGTTGGCATTCACTCAACCATCGTAGGAAGTATCAAAATAGGGAAGGGCGCTACCATTGGTGCGGGCTCGGTTGTGATAGAAAATATTCCTGCAAGCAAGCGTGCTTTCGGAAATCCAGCCAAAATACTATAGTTTTTGTATGTTGTGTGGCTCAACGAGGTTCATAAAATGAAACCGTAAATAGAGTTGGGCCACCACAATCACATCCTCCATGCAATAGGCTTCAATGCGACCCAAATTCCCCTCCTTATAATACACATCGTGTACCTGATCCCCGGAAAGGTCTGATTTTGCCCCCTCAATGCCCATCATTTCGGCTAATAACTCAAGCGAAGTATAATTCTTGCGGTCGCCAAAACGCCACATTTCCATCGTATCCTGATGAATAATTTCCCATGGTTTTTTACCCTGAACTTGTAGTGCCTTAGGTATTTCAAGATTATTTGCCAACATTCTTCTACACAAATAAGGAAAATCAAACTCCTTCCCATTGTGGGCCACCAATGTTAACTCCTTAGACTTATAGGTCTTGTTGATGAATGCAGAAAACTCCTTGAGAAGCTCTTTTTCATCATGATGCGCAATCGTTTTCACCTTTAGGCTGAGCTGCTGGTCTTTGTTGACATACAAAAAACCCATACCAATCACGATTACCCGACCAAATTCGGCGAACAATGCGGCGCGGTCGGCATACAGATCCTCTAGGCTCAATGCATCAACATTGTATAAATTCTTCGCTTTTTTTAGCCAAAATTCTTGCATTCGTTCTGAAATTTGGGAAAAATCCGATTTTCCAGAAACCGTTTCAATATCAAGAAATAGCGTGTTTTTAAAGTTCATTTGTTTCAGGCTTAGGCAATGTTTCACGTGAAACATGTTCGGGAGTAAATTGGAAAAGCGCTTGAAGGTTGGCCAACACAAGGCGCTTAACTTCCGCCATGTCAACCTCGCGGCCAAGCTCTTGTTGCAAGGATGTTACACCCTTTGTGGCAATGCCGCAAGGAACGATATGCCCAAAGTAGGAGAGATCCGTGTTAACATTTAAAGCAAACCCATGCATACTAATCCAGCGAGAAGCTTTCACCCCAAAGGCACAAATCTTACGCGGATTATCGGATTCTGGATCAATCCAAACACCCGTCAGCCCTTCGATGCGCCCAGCAATTAAACCATAATGTGCACAAGTGCGCATGATTGATTCCTCCAACATGCGGAGATACAAATGGATGTCCGTAAAGAAGTTTTCTAAGTCAAAAATGGGGTAGCCAACTAACTGGCTCGGTCCGTGATAGGTAATGTCACCCCCCCGATTAATCTTGAAAAAGCTTGCGCCGATGGTATGCAAGAACGACTCTTGCATTAGCAAATGAGATACGTCTCCGCTTTTTCCCAAGGTGTAAACGTGTGGGTGTTCGCAGAACAAAAGAAAGTTTGGCGTAATACGCAAATCCTTCGCGTCTACATTTCGGTTTCCTAGTTTAATCGTTGCCGTATGCGCCATCAACGCCTCTTGTAAGTCCCACGTCTCCTTGTAAGGCACAAGACCCAAATCAACAAATTGGACATTTTTATTTGACATGGAGATTATCAAGTTACTGTTAGGTGGTGCCGCAAGAAACTAGTTCTTTTGGGAAGGCAAATATACAAGAATGGCGAAACATTTAAGACTTGGAAAAAAAGCAGAATACCTAGCAACTGATTTTTTGCGCAAAAGGGGGTATTACATACGCGATAAAAATTACCGAAGTGGACAGGCCGAAGTGGATATCGTGGCGCAAAAAAGCCAACGATTATACTTCATTGAAATCAAATCAAAACAGTCAATGCGTTACGGTGAACCCGAGGAACAAATAGGGCGTGGCAAGATTCGGCTGTATCACCAAGCCGCAGAAAGCTTTCAATTGGAAGAAAAATGGCATGGAGAAATACAGTTTGATTCGATTTCCATTACTTTTTTTCCACAAGCTGTTAAAATAGAGCATTTCGAGGATGCTTTTTCGTAAATTCGCGGTTTAATAAACGAATATGATCAGTTTCCACACAGAGGATGTTTCTTTTA
>JBEEOB010000058.1:0-20260 GCA_041191865.1 Bacteroidota bacterium | reverse complement strand
CACTCATTTTCGACGTTTACGTCGTGCTATTGACCTTTTATAAGGTGGTGAAGCGTGAAGGGATTAAGCATTGAAAAGAGTGACGCTGCCGGGGTCTGCGACCCCGGCAGCGTCTACCCCCTCGCAAGTTCCTATTTTGTCCTAAAAGTTTCCTGATAATTTACTTAAACCCTTGCATAAGCACCTTAGTGAATGCAAATTGCCAATAAAATAACCAACATGCTGCAAGCGAAAAAAAACTGGATATATGTTCCTGAGCCGAATCCCCAAGCCGTAAACGCCCTGGGAGAAGAATTCCAAGCCAACATCAACCCCTACTTTTTGCGTTTGCTCGTTTCCCGCAACCTCAACACCCTAGCAGCCGCGAAAACATTCATGGTTCCCACCTGGGAACAATTGTACGATCCGTTCTTAATGAAAGACATGGATAAGGCCGTGACCCGTCTGAATCAGGCGCTAGAATTTGGCGAAAAAATCTTAATATATGGCGATTATGATGTCGACGGAACTACTTCTGTCGCATTAGTCTATAGTTATTTAACCTTGGAATTGGGTGCCGATTGCGACTATTACATTCCCGATCGCTACGCGGAAGGATACGGCGTCTCACAAGCCGGAGTTCAATATGCGGCCGACAACGGATATACCCTAATCATTTCCTTGGACTGCGGAATCAAAGCACATGAGCGCGTACTTTGGTGTAACGAAAACGGCATCGACTTCATCGTTTGCGACCACCACCTCCCGGAGGCTACGCTACCTGAAGCTTATGCAGTGATCGACCCCAAACGCAAAGATTGTGCGTATCCTTTTAAGGAACTCACCGGCTGTGGTGTCGGTTTCAAATTATTACAAGGCTTTATTCAAGAGAATGATTTGGACATGGAGCCGCTGATGGATCGCATTGATTTATTGGCCGCATCCATCGCCGCAGACATGGTGCCCATCATCGATGAAAACCGCGTCTTAGCCTATTTTGGTTTACAAAAACTAGGTACAAACCCGAGCCCAGGCCTAGGCTATCTGCTTCAAAAAGCAGGTAAAAAAGCGCCGATTCAAATATCCGATATCGTATTTTCCATCTCCCCCATCATCAACGCAGCAGGACGTATGGACCATGCACATGGTGCCGTTAAATTGCTGCTTGCGGGAGACGAAACAGAAGCCGGCATGATGGCAGAAGCCGTTATCCAACAAAATCTTGACAGACGGGTGGTTGAAAAAGAGATCGTCCAACAAGCCTTGCAATTATTTGAAGGAAATGATTTTCTACAAAATGCGAGCAGTACTGTACTTTTTCAGCCCGGTTGGCATAAAGGGGTCGTCGGCATTGTCGCAAGTAAAATCCAGGAATACTATTACCGCCCCACGATTATTCTCACAGAATCACACGGGCAGGTAGTGGGATCAGCACGTTCGGTGAAAGGTTTCGACATTCACCATGCGCTAGAACAATGTGCGGATTTATTGACACAATTTGGAGGACATACGCATGCAGCAGGTTTACATTTGACAAAAGAATCCTTACCCGCTTTCATAGAAAGATTCGAGGGCTTGGTCAAAGCAGGAACGCCGGAAGGTGAACAAAAGGCCGACTTGACCGTTGACATGGAAATCCCTTTACAAGCATTAAGTCTACCTTTTTACGATAAAATGTTGTGTCGCTTATCTCCTTATGGGCCGGCGAATATGCTACCCAATTTCTTGAGTTCAAGCGTTTACCTATGCAAGGCCCCTTTGATCATGAAGGAGGAACATTTGAAAATTGTCATTTCAGATCAACCGAATGGCCTCGCTTGGGAAGCCGTCGGATTCGGAATCCGGGCAGATTATTACGAAGGATTGGTGGATGCCTATGAAAAGCAATTGCCCATTAAAATCGTTTATCATTTGGACATTAACGAATTCCGAGGTGACCGAAAACTGCAATTGCGCATATTAGATATGGCACAATAGATGGTAAAAATTGACATTTTTGTTACCTTTGTCTTTTAAATAAATTTGAGATGTCTAAAAAATTAATCGTAACAGGTTCGATGGGTCTTATTGGCTCAGAAGTAAGTGAATATTTCTTAGAAAAAGGATGGGAAGTACACGGGATTGACAACAACCAGCGTGCCATATTCTTTGGATTACAAGGAGATAATTCTTCCAACAAAGACCGATTGGCAAAATACGGCAGTCAATATAAATTGTACACGAACATTGATATTCGTGATCGCCAAGCCATTTTAGATATCATCCCTCAAATCAAACCGGATGCAATCGTTCATACGGCAGCTCAGCCAAGTCATGACCGTGCCGCTTCGATCCCATTTGAAGATTTCGACACCAATGCCGTAGGGACATTCAACTTATTAGAATCCCTTCGTCGTTATTCGACAGAAGTACCTTTCGTACATTTGTCTACCAATAAAGTTTACGGAGACGCGCCTAACAACATCAAAATGAAGGAGTTAGAAACTCGTTTTGATTATGATGATGCTGCTTACGAACATGGCATCGCTGAGCATTTCAGCATTGACCAGTCGAAGCACTCCTTGTTCGGGGCATCCAAGGTATCCGCCGATATTTCCGTTCAAGAATACGGCCGTTACTTCAATATGCCTACCGCATGTTTACGTGGAGGCTGCTTAACAGGACCGAATCACGCAGGTGTTGAATTACACGGTTTCTTAAGTTACTTGATTAAATGTAACATCGAAGAACGCGAATACAGCGTTTTTGGATACAAAGGCAAGCAAGTACGTGATAACATTCACTCTTACGATGTGGCTCGTTTTATCGAGGAATTCATCAAAGCGCCTCGCGTTGCTGAGGTCTACAACATCGGTGGAGGAAAGGACAATTCTGTTTCGATTTTAGAGGCATTTGACTTGATCGCAAAGATTTCAGGCAAGCCGATGAAATACAAATATGTGGACCAAAACCGCATCGGTGACCACATTTGCTACTACAGTGATTTGCGCAAAATGAAAGCGCATTACCCAAATTGGGACATCACGAAATCATTGGAAGATGTTTTTGTTGACATCTACAACCGTTACATGGAAGCATGAAAATATTAATCACAGGAGGTTGTGGCTTCGTAGGATCAAACCTAGCCGTTTTATTCAAACAATACTACACGGATTCTGAGGTGTATTGTTTAGATAATTTGTCGCGCAGAGGCTCGGAAGTCAACTTACAAAAAGTATTAGCTGCCGGTGGGCAATTTGTGCACGGAGACGTCCGAGTTAAGACTGATTTCGACCGCATTCCCGCCGTTGACATCGTGATCGATGCCGCAGCGGAACCTTCCGTATTAGCCGGGAAAGTGCCAGGCGAGTTGGAAAACTTAATTGACACCAACTTAAACGGAACGATCAATACGCTCTACTTTGCCAAAAAGCATCAAGCTGCGATTATTTTTCTATCGACTTCCCGCGTCTATCCATACGATACACTTGCAGAAGCCAATTTAGTCGCTTCGCCTAAACGTTTTAATTTATCCAATGATCAAGCTTTGAAAGGCTTGTCGGAACAAGGCGTTGCGGAAAACTATCCCTTGGAAGGTTTACGTTCTTTATACGGGGCGACCAAATTAGCCTCCGAATATTTCATTCAAGAATTTGCCCATAATTTCGGTTTACCCGCTGTAATTAACCGTTGTGGGGTTTTAAGTGGCCCTTACCAAATGGGGAAAATTGACCAAGGGGTCATCGTTCTTTGGATGGCCAAACATTTCTGGAAAGGTCGCTTAGGGTATATTGGTTACGGAGGCTTAGGCCAACAAGCGCGTGATGTACTGCATGTGCGTGATTTGTTCCGTTTGGTTCAATGGCAAATTGCCAACCTAGGTTTACAAAAGGGTCAAATATTCAATGTGGGAGGTGGTCTTGAAAACACCGTTTCCTTGGCTGAATTGACCGATTTGTGTACGCAAATCACAGGAAATACGATTGAAATGGGATCTTCGCTCGAAAATAGACCTGGAGATTTACCTATTTACATTACAGATAACAGCAAAATTACGGAATTCAGTGGCTGGAAACCTGAAATCACAGTTCCTACCTTGCTTCAAGAAGTACATGACTGGTTCATTGCGGATGAAGCTTCTCTAAAAGCCATATTAGCCTAATGAAATTAAGCATTGTTCTACCTGCCTATAATGAAGAAGGATCCATCGAGGAAACCTTACGTACGCTTTATGCCAAATTACAGGAAGAACAAATTGACCACGAAATCGTCGTAGTCAACGATAATTCAAAGGATAATACATTAGGTTTGTTGACGACCATTCAAGAAACCATTCCAACACTCGTTGTTCATACAAATCTGGGACCAAACGGTTTCGGCTATGCCATCCGTTATGGATTAGAACGTTTTCAAGGTGATTGCGTAGCCATTATGATGTCGGATTTGTCCGATGATCCTGCAGATCTCGTTGCCTTCTACCGGAAAATGGTTGCAGAGAACTTAGATTGTGTTTTCGGTTCACGTTTCATTCGCGGGGGAGCAACCTATGATTACCCAAAACACAAATATTTGATTAATCGATTTGCTAACACCTTGATCCGATTATTGCTAGGCATGTCATACAATGACTCGACCAACGCGTTCAAATTATACAAAAAAACAACCATTCAAGGCCTAAAACCTTTCCTTTCTGCGCACTTTAACTTGACTATTGAGTTGCCATTGAAAGCCATCATTCGAGGCTACTCCTATGGCGTATTGCCAAACTCTTGGCGCAATAGAAAGGCGGGAGAGTCTAATCTAAAGATCAAAGAAATGGGAAGCCGTTATCTTTTCATCTTACTTTATGTCATTATCGAAAAGTATTTATCGCGTAATGATTATTTGAAAAGGGAGGCTTAAGATGAATCGATCAAGGATCAATATATTCCTTTGTTTCGCTGCAATTCCCATTGTTTTACATTTCTATTTATTGAATCAAACGATAATCAATTTCCCATCTTGGGGGGATGATTTTCTGTTTTTCGAATTGATTGAGCACGCGCACAAGGACTCTTGGACTCAATTGATTGCATTTCTTTTCAAACCACACAACCAAATACACCTACTATTTTTTGGAAAAGTATTTGCCTTGTTAAGCTTTTGGTTGTTCGGCAGCTTTCAGATTAAGTACACCATTCTACTGGCGAACTTGGTCTTGTTAGGAGGAACCACTCTACTATTTTTCAAGTATCTCAAGATTCAGAAACACGGAGACTGGCATTTTTGGGGAATCATGTGCATCCTGTTTGCTCCTAACGCTAGCATTGATAATTACCAATTAATTGGGGTCTTACAGCATTCGGGATCTTTGTTATTTCTAAGCTTTATCGCGTATGCCTTGGCCATGCGAAAACACACAAAGACCCTCCTTTTTGCCGTGGCATTTTATCCGTTGGTTTCCACAGAAGGCTGGGCGATGTTGCCCATTTTGGCCATGTACATGTACCTAACAAAACATCCATTAAGTAAGGTCATGTTGTTTATGGCCATCCTGGGATTGTCTGTATTTGCCTATTTCCTTGCCCAACATCCCCAACCCGGAGAATCTCATTCGAAATTAAATAGCTTATTTCAAGCACCCGTGGCGCTGTTGACATTTTTAGGAAATACCGCTTGGCCCATTTCCGACAGTTTCAAAATTCCAATCAATGCGCTTTGGGGAGCTTTACTGCTCTTTCTTAGCTTCCTTTTTGTTCGAAAAAACAGGCATTTGGAAATGCCCATCATCCTTTGGCTACAAGTCCTCGCAACAGGAGCGATGATATGCGTCGGTCGGAGCCAAGGAAACACGATTTCAACCCTCATCTTATCGGAACGTTTTCACAGCTATGCAACGTTTGCCCTCATCGGGACCTATCTTTTAGGCATACCGCTTTTCAATAAATCCAGCGTTCGTCGGAAGTTGATCGTTTGCTCGTCTTGCCTATACTTTGTCGGTTCCTATTATTATTTTACCAAAGGAGAAGATGCGTTTCACAACCGACTTCGAGCTGACTTAACGAATGCCCACCAGCAAGCTAGCCTTTTAAGTTATCCAGCTTCCTCAAATCAAATTAGCGCGCTGATGCAGACGAGCTATTTCCGGATTGATTCGGCGGACTTACTCCCGTGCAAGCCTGCAATTCCGGCGGAATATAAAGCCCTTAATACTTATTCCATCGACAACAGAAACGGCCAAATTAGCTTGCAAATAAACACAATACCCGAAAAAAAATCCTCAGATGAGCAACGCTGGTTGGCCATCCAATCCACCACAAACCCCGGTTCGACATTCCTCGTTTCATTTGTTCGTGATCAGGTAAATAGACCTCGGGTGGTACACATTAACTCGCTCCAACTAAGCAGCATGAAGCAAAAAAACCTTTGGCTTTTTACGCTAAAAGCAAATGGCGAGAGCGAAACAGCCTATTTGGGAAGCATTAAATAAATTGGAATTATAAAAAGATTATCTTTAATTCGAAAAATTAAACCAAAAAACTTACACAAATGAAACTACTAAAACACGTACCTGCAGCAGCTCTTGCCTTCTTATTCTTGTTTGGCGGGCTAAACTTTTTCTTCCATTTTGTTCCCGATCCAGCGATGACTGGAAAGCCCTTAGATTTCATGGTGCTTTTCGGAGGATCTGGCTACATGACAGCCATCAAGGTATTAGAAGTAATTGGAGGCTTATTAATTTTATTCCCTGCTCACCGGGCAAAAGCGCTTTTAATCTTAGGGCCAATTTCGGTAAATATCCTATTATTTGAAATCTACATTGCAGGAAGCGTGGGCATTGGTGCCGTGTTAATTCTGTTGATTTTGGCGCAAGCATTTATCGACCAAGATAAATTCAAAGCCCTTTTATAATGAAAAAGGCCAACGAATTGTTGGCCTTTTTTTATTTCAATAGATATTTCTTAAATCCTTCAAAGTCGGTTCCCATGGGAATCGACTTTTTTTGTTTGTCTAATAATTCAGCTAAACGTTCAGGTACTTCAACTTTCGTTCCTAATGTCGCTTCGACCGTAGGCAAGAATTTCGCATAATGCGCTGTCGACAATAATACTCCGTAGTAATCCCCTGGATATTCTGAGGCATATTGCGTTAAGCCATCATAAGCAACTGCGGTATGCGGACACATGACATAGCCGGTTCGTTGGTACACGTCCAACATAATTTCCTTGGTCTTCTCGTCGGTCGTATCATAACCCTTAACTACTTGACGTACTTGGTCAATTTCCGTTCCTGCCAAAATCTGCATGCGAATAAAATTGGACGGAGCTCCTACATCCATGGCATTCGAAATCGTTTCCACGGATGGTTTGGGAAGATAGTTTCCTGTGGCCAAATAATCAGGTACCGGATGATTCGCATTGCATGCCGCAACGAAAGCCTGCACGGGCAAACCCATTCGGTAGGCCATTAATCCTGCGCTTAAATTTCCAAAATTCCCCGATGGTACACTAAATACGACGGGGTTCGTGATTCCTTGCTTCCGCAATGCCGCGTAAGCCGCGAAGTAATAAAAGGATTGCGGAATCAGACGCGCAATGTTGATGGAATTCGCAGAGGCTAAATTAAATGCCGCACGTAATTCATCATCCAAAAATGCCTGCTTCACTAATCGTTGGCAATCATCAAAAGTCCCATCAATTTCCAAGGCAGTCACATTGCCCCCTAGGGTCGTCAACTGCTTCTCTTGTATATCCGAAACCTTCCCCGTAGGGTATAAAATCGTCACTGAAATCCCGGGGGTATTATAAAATCCCTGAGCAACCGCGCCTCCTGTATCACCAGAAGTTGCCACCAAAATGCGTATTTCTCTTTTGGCCTTAACCAAATAATGCGACATAATCGCCGCCATAAAACGCGCACCAAAATCTTTGAATGCCATGGAAGGGCCATGGAACAATTCCAGCACCCCCACGTGTTCTTCGAGCGAAACAACCGGTGCCTCAAAAGTCATCGAGGAATCAATAATTCCATCAATTTCGGAATCCGTTAAATCATCTCCCAAAAGATTTTTGCACACAGCCTTTGCAATTTCTGGCAAAGAAAGCGTGTGAATTGATTCGAAAAAAGATGCCGGCATGGCAGGAATTTCATAGGGCATGTACAGACCGTTATCCGGCGGCAAGCCTCTAAAAATCGCTTCCTGCAAATCTACATCGGCACTTTCATGTTGGGTGCTATATAATTTCATAGTACTAATTTATCTCCTTGCAAGTGCGGCAACACGTCATAACGATCCCGCTCCAAACAAAAAGTAATATCTTTTTCAATCCCTAAACCCAATAAACGATTCACGTGAGAAGAATGCTTCACAGCCGTAATCAAGTCACTCGAAGCTAAATTGTATTGTTTCCAAGCCATTAAAGCTGCGTCATCCGCGACGGTATATTGCCCAACTAATTCATCAATGACTGCGCCTGCGAACAAGGTGTCTTCCAAATTGGGCTTCCCCTTCCATCCAGCACAAACGACGATGGCATCTCCCTGCCAAGCTTTTAAAGCCCGAACTACGGAGGAAATATTTAAAAATGCCCCCACATAGACCTGAGCAGCCTGAACGGAGCGGCGCAGGGCAACGGTTCCATTCGTCGTGGTGACACATATTTTGGCCCCTTTTACACGATCTACCTGATAGGAAAAAGGAGAATTGTCAAAATCAAAACCCGCCGGAGTTACCCCATTGCGTTCCGCCGAAATCAAATATCCTAGTTCCCGATGTCCTGCACAAACATCCACATCTTCGACAGGGATAATTTCGACAGCGCCATGCGCGAATGCAGTTACCATACACGATGTGGCACGAAAAATATCCACAACTACGACCGCTTTCCCAGCCAAGTCATAGAGGTGAATTAAATCAGGCGATAAACAAACGTCTATTTTCTGCATATTATACAAAGGGCATTTTAACGATTTCAGCTTTCAAGGCCTTCTCACGAATCGAGATGAAAATCTCAGAACCTGCATGTGCGGTAGACACATAACCCATCCCAATACCTATCGAAAGTGTAGGCGACTGTGTTCCTGACGTAACTTCTCCAATCACCTCACCCGCCGCATTCAAAATGGGATAATGTTGACGTGGAATCCCACGATCAATCATTTCAAAACCTACTAATTTCTTCGAAGGACCTGCTGCCTTAATCGCTGCATGGTGATCCTTCATGATGAAATCTTTATTGAAGGATGTAATCCAACCTAAACCTGCCTCAATTGGGGAAGTCGTGTCATCAATATCATGGCCATATAAACAATAGCCCTTTTCCGTACGTAAGGTATCGCGCGCACCCAAACCGATCGGCTGAATACCCTCCGATGCTCCAGCTTCAAAAATCGCGTTCCACATCGCCAAGGCGTTTTCGTTCTTCACATAAATTTCAAATCCCCCTGCTCCCGTATAACCCGTATTCGAAATGATTACATCGTCAAATCCTGCCATAGAACCAATTTTGAAGGTATAATAAGGCATGGCCGACAAATCAACTGTGGTTAATGTTTGTAAAACACCCGCTGCTTTAGGTCCTTGAACCGCGAATAACGAATACTCCGAACTTGCATTCGTCATCTCAACCCCAAAGGTATTGTGTGAAGAAATCCAGTTCCAATCTTTGTCGATGTTCGACGCATTTACAACCAATAAATATTCGTTATCGCGAATTTTGTAAACCAATAAATCATCGACAATACCCCCCGTTGCGTTAGGCAAACACGAATATTGGACTTTGCCATCCACTAATTTCGCAGCATCATTTGACGTTACATATTGAATCAAATCCAAGGCCTTTTCCCCTTTTAAGAAAAATTCACCCATGTGACTCACATCAAAAACTCCCACACCATTCCGAACACAATTGTGTTCTTCGATCAGATTTGTGTAAAGCACAGGCATGTTATATCCCGCGAAAGGAACCATTTTCGCACCTAAAGCTACGTGCGTATCATTCAAATGTACTTGCAATAATTCTTCCATTATTCTCGGTATAAAACTTGTAAAAGGGTTTGGCCCACGGCTTTCAACGTGGATTTGTCGATGTTCGATAAATTATCTTGATGGGTATGGTGGTAGGATCCAAAATCAAATCCACCATTCACAGGGCGTAAGTCGATGATGTCAATCATCTGAATTTTAGCAATTTCATTCACGGCTGTATGGTCATCCGAAATACCAAAAGCATCCGCATCCATAAACTGAGATCCATATCCTAAATCTGCAGCGGTTGCCCAGATCGAGCGAACTAAACCTGGTGCGTATTGCATGGAGGAGCCTTCATGTGGGAATACTGCTCCTTTGGCACCCACCATATCCAATAAAATTCCATAGTAAGGACGGTAATTCTCTGGCATCAAATGCGCCGCCCAATATTGCGAGCCCAGGGCCCAACTTAACGGATTCCCCGCCGCCATGTCGTGCGGTTCCCCGTGATCTTCTAAATCAAAAAACACAAAATCAACCCCCACGGCAGGCTTATCCTGGGATTGGGCCAACACACGAGCTAGCTCGATCATGACACCCACGCCGGATCCGCCATCATTCGCAGCGTCAATCGGCTCATTTTTACGAACGGAATCCTTGTCTGCCATCGAACGAGCATCCCAATGCGCAGCAATCAAAATACGTTTGGCGGCTGATGGATTGAAGGATGCGATGATGTTCACGCCTTCCAACTTCTTTCCATCGTAACGATTAGCAACAAAAGGTTGTGTGGAAACTTGCAAACCATAGGATTTCATCTTGTTTACAATCCAATCACCACATTGTTTTTGTGCTGCGGAATTGGGCACACGCGGGCCAAAAGCGACTTGTTTGGCAATAAATGCATAG
Organism: Bacteroidota bacterium; assembly: GCA_041191865.1. Taxonomy (GTDB): domain Bacteria; phylum Bacteroidota; class Bacteroidia; order Cytophagales; family Spirosomataceae; genus Aquirufa. The sequence continues at coordinate 9,444 of JBEEOB010000058.1, read as the reverse complement.
GCTGAATCCGAGACAAATTCCGGCGTTGGAACTATATTCGGGGCAGATGTTGTTTCTTGAGTACTTGTTTGGAAAGATTGGTATCCGTAATACGCTCCAGAGAGCATGAGGAGTACCAATAATAATAGCGCAATGCGGGAGCGATTCATCCCGCAAAGATACAAATAAGGTTTTAAGATTTGAAACGCTGTGAAGGTTATGTACCTTGCAGGCTAATAGAAAATAATTATGGGAAGGAACCCAAAAGAGGAGAAGTTTTTTCAAGGACTCCTAAAAGAAGTAGTAGACTTTTTCGAATTAAACGATTACCGTTCTTATTCGTTAAATCAGATTCATAAAGCGTTCGCCATTCGCGATCGCAAAACAAAAGAAATTTATGGCGATGTATTAAATCGCCTAGCTGCGGAAGGCCGATTAATTCGCCAAGAAGATGGCAATTTCCGTTTCGACAACGAATCATTTGTTGTAGAGGGTCGCGTGGATCACGTCAATTCACGTTTCGCATTTATCGTCGTAGAAGGGGAAGGAAAAGATATTTGGGTGGCGACTGCCGACTTAAATAATGCCAAAGATGGTGACCGTGTGCGTGTCCAAGCGCGTAAACCTTCAGAAAAGAAGAAGAATGACCGACCGGAAGGTGAGGTAATTGAGGTATTAGAACGTGGTTCGAGCGATGTTGTGGGTGTGATTCAAGTGACACCGCACTATGCCTTTTTGATTCCCGATTCCAAGAAAATTTACGAAGATATTTACGTTCCTCGCACGGAAGTGATGGGGGCAAATCACTTGGATAAAGTGATTGTCGAGGTGACCCGTTGGGGTAGCCCAGGCAAAAAAGCCGAAGGTCGCGTGATCAAAGTGTTAGGAAAAGCAGGCGAAAACGAGACAGAAATGCACTCGATTTTAGCGGAATTTGGTCTGCCCTATGAATTCCCTGCAGAAGTGGAAAACATGGCAGCGTCCATAAATACTACGATTACCAAGGAAGAAATTAAGAAACGCCGCGATATGCGGAAGGTCTTGAGTTTCACGATTGACCCCATTGATGCCAAAGACTTTGATGATGCATTAAGTTATGAAGTCTTAAAAAATGGCAACGTAGAGATAGGTGTTCATATCGCCGATGTATCGCATTACGTGAAACCCGGCAGCTTGTTGGATCAAGAGGCATACAAACGCGCGACATCTGTCTATTTAGTCGATCGCGTGGTGCCGATGTTGCCTGAAAAACTATCCAATGGGCTGTGTTCATTGCGTCCTAATGAGGATAAATTAACCTTCTCAGCTGTATTTGAATTTGACCCAAATGGCGTCATCGTCAAAGAATGGTTTGGCAGAACGGTCATCCATTCCGACCGTCGATTTGCCTATGAGCAAGCACAAGAGCTGATCGAAAATACAGGCGAAGTAACAGATTCACTGGAGCCTATCATTAAGGCATTAAATCAACTTGCACATAAATTGCGTGATGCCCGCTTTGCCCACGGTTCCGTCAATTTTGAAACGGCAGAAGTTCGTTTTGAATTAGATGCGGATGGCAAACCGATTGCAGTTCATCCACGCGTGCGAAAAGATGCACATAAATTAATTGAAGAATTTATGTTATTGGCCAATAAACGTGTGGCTACTTATGTGCATGATTTAAAGAAAACAGATCCCCGTAATACGATGGTATACCGGGTGCATGAGGCACCGGATCCAGAGAAATTACAGGTATTCTCAACCTTTGCGAAGAAATTTGGCTATCAAGTAACGACAGAACCAAAGCATGTAAGTAAATCGTTCAATGCCCTGATGGAATCCATCGAAGGAAAAGGCGAAGAGCATGTGTTACAAAGTTTGGCGGTGCGGACGATGTCCAAAGCGCGCTATAGCACGGATGCCATTGGCCACTTTGGTTTGGCATTTCCCTTCTATTCACACTTCACGAGCCCGATTCGTCGGTACCCGGATGTGATGACACACCGATTATTGCAACATTATTTAGATGGCGGAGCATCCCCGGAACGCGCACCACTTGAAATTCAATGTAAACATTCCTCCGATCGCGAGAAATTAGCATCCGATGCAGAACGTGCTTCGATCAAGTACAAGCAAGTGGAATACATGAGTTTGCATGAGCCACAAATTTTTGATGGAATCATTACAGGTGTGACTGAATTTGGTCTATTTGTGGAAATCGGTGACACATCCTGCGAAGGATTGGTTCGCATGGTGGATTTAAATGACGACTTCTACGATTTAGATAAAGACAATTACCGGATTGTGGGTAAATCCAACGGACGGGTATTTACGTTTGGCGATGCGGTGAAAGTCAAAGTTCGTGACACCAATTTAGCCAAAAGAACCATCGATTTAGAAATGGTGGGAATGCGGGGTGCCGGTGCCTATGCGAACAATCGTTCCCGGAAACGGGACATGCCACGCGGCGCGCGGAGTTCAAAAGTCATTCCGAGAGGAAAGCGAAGAAGATAAAGAAGAAGCCCTTGATGAAAATTGAGGGCTTTTTTATAGGGGTATCCCAGCTTGAAAGGTGATTTCGGTAGCGATGCCCATGGCGCTGAAACGAAATGCAATGGATTTCGCTTGTGACGTTTGTTGATTGCAATGTGGCCCTGGCTCCAGGAAATAGATGTAATATTCCTGATTGCGATCTGCCAACTGCTGGATATCCGGTTTACCGAGAATATCTTCCATGTGATTGGAGGTCGTTCCTCGCAATTCCATCTTGTGCGCTTTTAGCCATTCGATTTGATTGCTGCGTTGCCCCTGGCACCCACCTCGATCTTGCTTAAAGGATTCTACATCAAATCCCGTCAAATCGGGTTGATGCGTACAAGCCGTAATTAAAAAGACACTGAGGATAAAAAACAGGTATTTCATGGGTGAGGGTTAGCTGTACAAATTAAAGAAATGTCCCTAACTTGCACAAGTGAACATATTAATCTGCCCCGACAAATTCAAAGGATCTTTAAGTGCCCGTGAAGCAGCCGAAGCGCTAGCCAAAGGTATCCTTAATAAACGAAAAAAATCAAGTATTCAATGTATTCCTTTAGCCGATGGCGGAGAGGGGACACTGGAAGTGGTCCAACAAATGCACGGGGGGCAATGGGTTTCGGTTCAGGTGAATGACCCATTATTTCGTCCCATTGAAGCATCTTATTTATGGTTAGCCGACCAAAAAACAGCCTACATCGAAATGGCGCGTGCTTCTGGCTTGGGCTTATTATTGAAAAAAGAGCAGAATCCATTAAAGACGAGTACCTACGGAACAGGGGAATTAATCCGCCATGCGGCTGAGGCGGGAGCCTCGACCATTGTATTAACGATCGGTGGTTCCGCAACGAATGATGCGGGAATCGGAATGGCGGCAGCATTAGGCTATACGTTTGTTGGCGCCACGGGTGCTACGCTTGAACCCATCGGTGAAAACCTCTTACATATTGTGGAAATCAAAGGCTCAAACCCCTATCCTGCTATCCAATTCATTGTGTTGAGCGATGTAAGCAATCCCTTACATGGATCGAATGGTGCGGCACAGGTCTATGCCAAACAAAAGGGCGCAAATGCTGCATCAATTAAACAATTAGACAAAGGTCTAATTAATATAAGCCAATGGCTCTCCGCAGATACACCCGGAGCGGGTGCTGCGGGTGGGTTGGGTGCAGGGGCACTGTATTTTTTAGGGGCTAAAATTGAGCCCGGTGCCGAATGGTTGTTAAATAAGATTCACATCGATCGGGCTATTAGAAAGGCCGACTTTATCGTGACCGGCGAAGGGAAAATTGACCAACAAAGTTGGTCTGGGAAACTTATTTCCAACGTTATTGCTCGGACCGACAAGCAATTAAAGCAATCCATTTTGGTTTGCGGGGTATTTGAGGACCCGGAATGCATTCCATTATTTCTTGACCCAAGGGAAGTTTACAGCATTTCTGCTATCGCGGCAAGTCCAAAAGACGCGATGGAAAATGCCTATCGCTACTTGATTCAATTAGGAGAAGACATCGCATTAAAATACCTATAATTGCGCGAGTCGTTGTGCGGCTTCTTGCAACATGTCATCGTTTTTAGCAAAGCAAAAACGCAAGATGCGATCAGCAGGCGGCGTTTCATAAAATACAGAGACAGGAATTGAGGCCACTTTTAATTCTTTGGTGAGTCGGACCGCTAAATCCACATCCACTTCATCACTAATCGCCGAATAGTCCAGGCATTGGAAAAAACTTCCTTGGGAAGGCAATATTTTCCATCGACTTCCTTCGAAAAAGGAGGCAAAAAGATCGCGCTTTTGTTGGTAGGAATCCGATAAACCCAAGTAATGAGCGGGCTCTTTTAGGTAATCAGCCAATGCGTATTGCAAAGGTGTCGCACTCGAGAACGTGACCCACTGATGTAATTTGCGAAACTCTGCCGTCAGGTATTCGGGGGCGAGGCAATAGCCCATTTTCCAACCGGTAATATGATATGTCTTTCCAAAAGAGCCGCAGACAAAACTTCGTTTCCGAAGTTCAGGATGCAATAAAACAGAGGCATGTTGGGCACCATCAAAGACAATATGCTCGTACACTTCATCTGAAATTATCAAGATATTGGTCCCTTTCACGATTTCCGCGAAAGCATCTAAGTCCTCCATGGACCAGACAGCCCCCGTGGGATTATGTGGGGAATTCACCATAATCGCCCGCGTTTTCGGGGTAATTTTCCGCGCTAATTCTGACCAATCGATCCGAAATCCTTGGTTTGCATCTAACGATATATGGATTGGAATTCCTCCAGCTAAACGAACAATCGGATCGTAGGCGTCGTAGGAAGGATCAAACATGATGACTTCATCACCTGGAGAAACACAACAGTGAATGGAAGCAAAAAGCGCTTCCGTCGCACCCGAAACGACTGTAACCTCCGTATTTGCCTCTAATTCAATGTCATAAAAAGCGCGTGTTTTATCCGCAATGCTCTGACGCAAAACCGGAACACCAGCCATGGGGGCATATTGATTATGCCCTTTGGAATAATATTTGAGAAGTTCCTGTAATTCCTCCGAACAGTCGAAACCTGGAAAACCCTGGGATAGATTGAATGCTCCTTCGTCCGAAGCGAGTTGGGACATTTTCGTAAATATGGTGGTTTGAACCTGTGCTTGTTTGGATGGAAAATGAATCATGTTCTAATTTATCAAAGCTTCACCATCATACCAAGCTTGCTTCACCTGTAAATCGTCAGATAAATGTACGAAGCAGGCTCGCTTGCCCGTTTCGATGCTACCTAAATCGGCTAAATTAGCCACTTCAGCCGGATACACGGTGGCCATTCGAATGGCTTCTTCTGGCGAAATTCCCGCATGATTGACACAATTCCGAATGGCCTCATCCATCGACAAGGCAGAACCCGAAAGCACACCTGCTTCATTGGTAAACCGTGCGCCATTTTTGGCAAAAACATAGGGGCCGGATTCGTCATGCGTCACAGCATCTGTGATTAAAAAGAGCTTCTCCCCTTTCAATCGCTTGGCTAAACGCAAAGATTCAAAATCACAATGAAGGCCATCTGCAATGATGCTCGTCCACGCATCCGAACGAAAGCTCGCCCCAACCAAGCCCAAGGACCTACTTTGCCACTGAGACATGGCATTAAACAAATGTGTAATGCGCGTTATCCCAGCATTTTGAGCCGCTTCAAATGTCGCATCCGAATGTCCCATCGAGCACATGATGTGGCTATTTTTCAGAAGCGTTAACACCTCTGGGGCAAACATCTCGGGCGCAATCGTCATGTAGGTCGGAAGGCCATGGGTGCGTGCAATGATTTCATTGACAAACTCAGCCGTAGGCACCTGAACGAATGCCTCGTGGTGTGCTCCGCGTTTAACCGGATTAAAAAAGGGGCCTTCGAGATGCAGACCGACTAATCCTTTTCCCGCATACGATTTACAAGCATCGATCGCGGCCCACATGCTATTTTTGGGAGAACAATTCAAGGTAATTTGAAAGGCAACGGTTCCCGTTTTGACGTGTTCATCAAAAGTCGCTTGAATGGCGGCTTCCGTTTGATGATTCGAAAAAAGAATACCTCCGCCACCATACACTTGTAGGTCGATGAAGCCCGGGACGAGCATTCCATCCGCAGTTCCTCCTTGTTCCGGCTGCATGGATTTGATGCGACCGTCTTCGATGGAGATGGCTTGATTCTCCAACCATGTATGCCCGGTGAATACCTTTTTGAATATCAGTTTACTTGTCATTTTTATCGTTTTTCACCACTACCTTTGGCAAACCTGAGGAGGATTGCCAAAGGTTAAGGGGGTGGTTAGTATCCAGCCGCTTGTCCGTCTTTGCGTGATTCTGTCGCACCGAAATACACCTTGCGAACGGGATCCCACTTAATACACTGGTACCCGCCATAAATACCATTCATATAACCTACTTGATGGCCCTTTTGTAGTAATTCTCGAATCACCTCATACGGATATCCATACTCCAAGGTAATCGTTCCACCTGTCGGCTCCATTTTCTCTCCTGTCGGCTCCGATGACCCCTCATGATTAATCCGAGGAAAATCACCAGCTTCTTGCACATTCATGCCAAAGTCAACCACATTCATGACAATCTGCACATGGCCCATCGGTTGGAACGCACCACCCATTACCCCAAAGCTCATAACCGGCTGACCATCTTTGGTCATAAACGCTGGAATGATTGTATGAAATGGCCGTTTCCCCGGCGCATAGGTATTGTTCTCGCCTTCCGTTAGACTATACATCTCTCCACGATCTTGGAACATAAAGCCCAAACCGTCAGGCATCATACCCGATCCAAACCCGCGGTAATTACTTTGAATCAACGAAACCATGTTACCATCTTTGTCGGCAACCGTCAAATAAATCGTGTCACCATCTTTTAATGCTGGGTTACCCGCATCGAAGTGCTTGGATGCGCGGTTCGGATTAATCAATTTCCGACGTTCCGCGGCATATTCTTCTGAAATAAGACTTTGTACGGGAATATTGGCAAATGCTGGATCGGCGTAATATTTCGCGCGATCCTCGAAAACTAGCTTTTTGGCCTCTGTAAATAGGTGAACATGTTCCGCAGAACCCAATTTGATTTTAGAGAAATCATAGCCTTCCAAGATGTTCAACATTTGTAGAGCCGCAATTCCTTGGCCATTGGGTGGCAATTCCCACACATCGTATCCGCGGTAATTCACCGAAACCGGATCGATCCACGTAGACGTATGCGTCGCCAAATCCTCATAGCTCAAAAAGCCCCCATTTTTCTTCATAAACGCATCCATGGTCCGGGCCATATCGCCTTTGTAAAATGCGTCACGACCTTCCCGACCGATCTTCTCGAGCGTATTGGCAAGGTTCGGATTCTTGAAAATATCGCCTTCCGAAGGTACTTTGCCTGCCGGATAATAATGTTGGGCTACGTTTGGAAACCTGCCATAATTTGCCTCGACCCGGTTCAAGGCCGAAGCAAACTCGCCATGAACAGGAAATCCGTTGCGCGCATAAGAAACCGCTGTGTTTAGGATCTTGTTCATCGGCATGGAACCGAATTTTTTATGCAATTCAAACCAAGCATCTACTGTTCCTGGCACAGAAACCGGTAGCGGCCCCGTGGAAGGGATGTGCGTCAATCCCCGCTTTTTCAATTCGGCTAAGGTCAGTGATTTGGGCGAACGACCCGATCCATTTAAACCATAGAGTTTTTTTGTTTTCGCATCCCAAACGATCGCAAACAAATCACCCCCGATGCCATTGACATGCGGTTCAACAACACCTTCCATCGCATTTGCCGCAATCGCCGCATCGATGGCGTTACCTCCAGCTTTTAATACGTCTAAGGCTGCCTGTGTGGATAATGGATGCGACGTAGCTGCCATACCATTTTGAGCTATGACCTGCGAACGAGTCGCCCATAATTTGCCATAAGTACGGTCTTGTGCAATTCCGAGAAAGGGCAATAGGATTAAGAGGATAAATTTTTTCATGTTGTTGATTTTGAAGAGGTAAATTAATGTTTCATCCGTGGAAATACAATCTTTTTTTAATTAGTCGAAAATGGAATAACACCATAAAGGGGATATTGTTATTTTTCCAAAAAATCAATTAAAATAGGCACCCTTATTTTTACAGACCCATAGGATAAGTGACGATTTGAATCATTACCTATAAAATAGCGAGTTAAACATGAATCTTATTTCGCCCGAAGCCTCTCAATTATTTAGAATAATTGTCGGTGCAATAATTACCACATATATAGTCTTAATCTTATGGACTATCAGAGAAATATTGTTCGCAAGTACCCTTTCCTATATTCAAAAAGCTTGTTGGATCCTTTTAATCGTGTTTCTTCCTTTTTGGGGGATGATCATCTACAATTTAAATAATTCCAAGGGGGCTTAATTATTTAAAATTTCAAAAACCAAAGCCCATAAACTTGGAATAGATACAGCCGCAAACCTTTAAACCACTAATAAAATGAAAACACGCCTTATATGGTCAAGTAATATCTTGTGTATATTCTTGTATTTTTCCTGCGCTAACATGGAAAAAGAAATTGAAATAGAAAATATGTACACATCGATGGTTATTTCTGAAAAATAGAATTTGAAGAAGAGTAGTAAGCAGGTTAATCATTTCAAAAATTTGGAAATGGAAATGCTCGATGAGGTATTTTGCTATGCTCCCAGTTTGGGGAGAGGGGCCTTTTTCTTCATCCCAACCTCCCGAATGCAAAATTTTGAATTCATAAACATACAGCCATCGGATGTCGTAATAGGGGGCGGTGGTGGGACACCTTCAGATTTGAATTTCGCACAAATGGAAGGCTCCGTTCCCATGGTTTCTATAAAGGATGTTCATAATCCCTGTTTGAAAAGTACACTGGATATGGTATTACACAATACAGACATATTGAATCAGATGTCGCAAATGCTTCGTAATTTTGGGCAGAACACAAACATTAAAATTGTTTTTGAGGAAAAAAGCTTCCCCCGGATAATCATCAATTAGGAGAGTTTAGGGCTGGGCAAAAAGAGAATTTCTTTCGAATTGCCCTAGACATAAACAAATTGCCATACTATTCCAAAGAGGTTATAGTATCTGTTATTTATCATGAAATGTTACATGCACACTTGGAATATTTATTTCACCAAAAAGCAATGCCGGATCATGAGCGAATGGCAAGCGAATATTTATTCATCGCCGTAAATTCTATGCGCAATCAATTTCAAGGAATGGATGAATTTACGGCTAAATCATTAATTTTTGCTGGCTTGAAAAATACATTGATTTATCAAACTGACAGTGAAATTATGAATAAACAAGTTAGAGAAAATATGTATGAAATTGAATCAAATTATAAAAATCGAAAAAATGGAACTTACTGCAATTAATTGGAAATCCATGTTTTGGATACTCTTCCTTTTCTTTAT
>JBEEOB010000057.1:0-38144 GCA_041191865.1 Bacteroidota bacterium | reverse complement strand
ATTGCTTTTAATTATTGATTAATGTTGAATTCAGACCTTGAAGTTAAATCAATTTGACTACAAAGCCAAGTGTTTAAGCTCCGTATTTGCGCTTGCGATAAAGAATTACCAAAAGACTGATGAGGATACCAAATGCAACCGGAACAAGTACATTCATGAACTGATAATAGCTTCGTTCTTCCTGTACTTTCACCTTGTCCAAGGGTCTCAACCGAATATTTTTGTTTCGCGCCAATAAGGCCTTTTGGTCATCCAATAAATAATGAAATGCATTCAAAATAAAATCCCGATTCGCAAAGGTATGTTTCGCAAAGGGGTCAAATCCCAAGGGTGTTGGCCCTTTTGTATTCGGGTCTATGCCATTCAAAGCTAAATCTCCATCGCCCACCACAATCAATCCGCCCGCTTGTTGGCCCTGCGCCACAAATCCCTTCGTCAAACTATCCTGCGGCAAGGGTCTATTCGCAAAAATAGATTGAAACGTTCCCTCCAGTAAATACGAGATTACCTGTGGACCCGATTTATACTGCGCTGGATTGAACTCCTTACCAGACGATGCAAAGGGTAGGGTAGCGGGTGCCTTCTGTGCCTGGGTATATGCGCTTGTAAGCAATAATGGCGTTTTCTTCAAGCCGCTGCTGCCAGAGACCGTGTCGATGCTCGAGACAAATTTGCCATAGATGGCGTCTAGATTTTTGGTAATGACGGATGCTGGATTTCCGGTCAATAAAGGGAATGCCGGCCATGGCAATAATTGCAAGTTGGCTTTGTTGCCAAAGTTCCCAACTTCCAAGGGGATCATGCCGCTTAATTGCGCGTCTTTCACCCAGTTGGCATTCAACCGTAATCCATAACGATACAACATCTCATCCAGCCCTACATCCATCGCTGAACTCACCAAGCCTTGTCCTTGAATGGTATCCACACGAACTCCTTCTAAAAAGAATATTCCCTTACCTCCTTTGACTAAAAATTGGTCAATTTTAAATTGGTCTGTCGGACTAAATTTACGATCCGGTTGGATCACACAAATGGCATCCAATCCCTCCAAGGTTGAGGAAGCACTTAAGTCGACGGGATATAAATCATAGCTTTTTCGCAAAGAAGCAATCAAGCCTAATTGCTTGATGGCGGGTACCCGACTGTAATCCAAGAAGAAGCCAATTTTCTTACGATCTTTGTCCATGAGGCTTTGAATGCCTTGCATGATTTCATATTCAAGTCCTTCCACGGATTGGTTAAGAACCTCTTGTGATGATGCTAATTGGTTTCCTTTTAATAACAGAACGCCCGTTTTCTTGTCGCCTTTTTCAATCACCAAGCCTGGGAAGACCATTTGTTGGACTTGCTTTCCGCCTTCACTATTCACCAAATTCGTAGGGGGCAAGCCCAGGGAATCTAATTGGAATATTTGCTGGTCGCGTAATGCAGCATCCGGATATGCTTCGTACAAATCAACGGTTTCAATGCTGATCGTTTGGGGGCTGTTTCGCTGAATGTCCTGCAAGATGGCATAGCTTGCTTTTTGGAGGCGTTTAAAGCCACCAGGAAGATCATTGCCGGCGAGATAAACTTTGATGCGAATGGGGCCGTCTAAGGCTTGCAAGGTCGCAAGTGTGGATTCGCTCAAAGTAAACTTCTTTTCTTCGCTTAAATCCCAACGAACGAGGATGTACGGACTTGCCAGGAGCAATAATAGCCCTGCAGAAATAAATAATATCCAAGCACGTATATTTTTCATGGCATCTAAACAAGAAAAGCATCCCTTCCAGAATGCTTTTCTCTTAATGGGTAAGTACTACTAATAGAACTTGTAACGCTTATCTACAATCTTCGCATTGTCCTTGATGGCTTCGTTGATGTAGAACGATGAACGTTGCACGCCCATCATTTGCAATTGATTCTTGTACAATGAATAATCAGCTAGGGCTGGAGCTGCAACACCACTTGTTTTCTCAGCGATGAATACACCATTGTCTCCTACGAATACGGAACTACGTTTTCCGTTTTTCAAACCTGCGATACGGCCTAATGCTACGGCATCTGGTCCTGCTGTGTTCAACATACCTGCTGACAAGGTTTGATCTTGTACCGTTTCAACCAAAGCTCCTGCACCGTATTTCTGTGCAATTTGCTCTAATGTCCCTTTGACACCTGCTAATTTCTTCGAGATTTGCTCGCCTTTGATTTCATTACGAACCAAAGCAGTCAATTCGATGCGGAAGTCTTCTACCTTCACATTCTCTTTCTCTGTTTTACCCGTTAAGAATGCAACGATGTATTGATTATCTTGCTCAAATACTTTCTTAGATCCATCACCTACCGCAGTATTGTCATCAAATGCCCAACGAACGATTTCACGTGCGTTAGCTAAATTGTTTACTGCTGAAGAGTTTTCTTGTAAACGATCCGCACGCATCATGATGATCGATTTGTCTTTTTTCAATGCTGCCTCAAATGCACCTACTGTTCCATTCGCATTGGCAAAAGCATCTGCTTGTGTAAACACCTTATCTAAGGTTGCTTGTGATGGAGCAATTGTTTTATTGATGGCTGCTAATTTATAGCTTGTGTTCGTCTTAGCATCCGTCACTTTTACAACGTGATAACCGAAATCTGTTTCGATAACACCTGGCATCAAACCTGTTCCGTTAAAGCCAAACAATGCTTTTTCGAATGATTTAACCATGCCACCATTGTTTTTGAAATAGCCTAAATCTCCACCGTTTTGTGCAGTTCCGTCCATGCCATTCATTTGAGCCAATGTCTCAAAGCTTCCGCCTCCTTTAACTTGCGCTAAAATCGCCTCAGCACGTTGCTTTGCTTGTGCTTTTGCAGAATCTGATTTGTTGGCCGGTGCAATCAAGATATGACTCGCACGCATCGTGAACAATGAATCTTTCTTCACTCCACCGTATTTGTAAATCGAATAAGTTAATCCTTCTTTGAATGGACCATAGATACCACCTACTTGGAAAGTTGGCAACATCGATTTCACCGCTGCTGGAATTTCCGCATATGGCAACAAGTAGGGCGTGCGAACATCCGAATTCAACATGGCAAAAGCTGAATCGTTTGGTGCAACGGCTAAGTCTTTCGCTAATTTCTTGATTTGCGTGTAGAACTCGGCTGTATCTTGTTTTGTTGGGATAACTGGGAAAGTCGCATATTGGATTGAACGCGTGTTCGTTCCTTTGAATTGATCTTTATGCTTCGCCAAATATTCTTCTAATTGTGCATCTGTTACCTTCACTGTTGTGTCGGCAACGGAGAAGAATGGAACAAACAAGAAACGCGCATTGAATTTCGCATTTTGTGATTGGTATTCTTTTTGTGCATCTGCTTGCGTTACGTAGTTCGATAAACGCAATAAGTTCTCATACTTCGAACGGATACGATCTTGTGAGATAGATTTCTCAAACGCTGCCCAAGCTTGTTGTTGTTGCGCTGGCATGGTTTTCAAGTTCTTCAAGAATTGAATGACAAATGTTTTATCAAATTGACCCGTTTGAGGATTTGTGAATTGTTGGCGTACCGATGGATGGATGTAATTTCCTTGTACCATATCGATCAACTCCTCTTCTGAAACCTTTAAACCCAAGGCATCAAACTCTTTCTTGTAAGCGATATCCAAAACGAATTGGTTCCAAACTTGCTCACGAATAGAAGCTGCTTCCTGCTCAGACGGGCCTTTGCCTGTTTGTGCTGTGTAATTAGCCGTAGCTTCTTCCACTTTCTTTTGGAAGTCTTGAATCATGATGCTTTCGCCCGCGATTTGACCTACTTCTTGTGAACTTGAACCGAATAAGGATGATTTACCTTGGAAAATATCACTTCCCACGAGAAATAACACTAAACTGATCGCGATAGCCGCTGCTGCAATTCCCGATTTCTCTCTAATTTTTGTAATTAATGCCATTGATACTATTATCTAATTGTTTTGTACGCGTTCTTTTTCTTTTATTATTGCCGACTTTGTCTTGAACAAAAGAAACGCAAAATAATCACATTTCTAATGAAAAAGCAAGTCATTTGTAAACTAATCTAGCCTTTTAAAACCGCTCGTAAACTTTCAAGGAAACGATCAGCAATAGCTTGGTCGATTGCCAAACTCGGCAAAAGACGTAAGGTATGCTTGCCGGCATAGCCCATGAAAATATGGTGTTTGTTTAATAACGCATCCCGAACAGGTCCTACAGCCTCTTCTAACTCGATTCCTATCATCAATCCGCGTCCACGCACTTCTTTGATGCCTTCGATTCCGGCTAATTCTTGCTCGATGTAGCTACCTATTTTCGTTGCGTTAGCCAACAGATTTTCTTCTTCTATGATGTCTAGGACGACATGGGCTGCAGTACATGCCAAATGATTTCCTCCAAAAGTCGTACCTAATAAGCCATAACTCGCCTGAATATGTGGTGCGATTAACACGCCACCAATAGGAAAACCATTGCCCATTCCTTTCGCCGTGGTCATCATGTCGGGATTAATGCCCGCATATTGATGCGAAAAGAATTTTCCCGAACGCCCGTACCCACATTGAACCGAATCCAAAATCAATTGAGCTCCTGTTTCATCGCAACGCTGACGCAAGGCTTGTAAAAAGGGTGTTGAAGCCACTTGGATACCGCCCACGCCTTGAATTCCTTCTACAATCACCGCTGCTGTTTCTTCGGTGATGACATCCGCTAATCCTTCGATTTGATTGAAAGGATGGAAGCTAACATGAGAGGTGTCGTTGATGGGTGCTACAATACTTGGATTATCTGTTACCGCAACCGCTCCGGCTGTTCTGCCATGAAATGCTTTGGTAAATGCGACAACTTTCTTACGTCCTGTGTGGAAGGATGCCAATTTCAGTGCATTCTCATTCGATTCCGCCCCAGAATTCGTTAGGAATAACTGGAAGCTTGGATAACCCGAAATGCGACCCAATTTTTCTGCCAATGCCTGTTGTCCACTGATGATAATGGAATTTGAATAAAAACCGATGTTGGACAATTGCTCCGACATCTTCGCCACATAAGTCGGGTGGGAGTGACCTATCGAGATTACCGCATGCCCACCATATAAATCCAAATATTCTTGTCCATTTTTGTCCCACACCGTGCTTCCTTGGGCTTTCACCAATTCGATGGGGTAGAGTGGATATACGTCAAATAGTTTCATGTTATCAGTCGCTAGTCTCTAGTCACTAGTCTTTTTTTTTAGTCCGAAGTCCTAAGTCCGGAGTTCTTAACTCTTAGCTCTTACCTCTTAGTTCTTACCTCTTAGTTCTTACCTCTTAGCTCTTACCTCTTAGCTCTTAGCTCTTAGTTCTTACCTCTTAGTTCTTAAAACCCTATCGCCTTCAATCCCAAACCCGCCGTCTCCGGCCAGCCCAGCATCAAGTTCATATTTTGTACCGCTTGTCCCGATGCGCCTTTGATCAAGTTGTCAATGACTGAACTGATCAACAATTGGCCATCTATTACCTCTAGGTGTAAGAAACATTTATTGGTATTCACGACTTGTTTCACATCGACATCCTTTGGGCTAACAAAAACAAAGGGTGAATCTTGGTAATAGTTCTCATATAATTCGATCGCCTCTTCCTGGGTGCCCGCATAGGCTGTGTACACATTGGCCATGATGCCACGCGAGAAATTACCGCGATAAGGAATGAAATTGACCTTGGGTGCTGGAGATTTGGCCCCCAATACCATCCCAATTTCCGTCAAATGCTGGTGTGTAAATGCCTTGTAAATACTGACGTTATTGTTCCTCCACGAAAAATGACTCGTATTGGACAAGGATTGTCCCGCACCTGTGGAGCCGGTCACGGCCGAAACATGTACGTCGGCAGTTAATAACCCCGCTTGTGCTAATGGCAACAAAGCCAATTCAATCGAGGTAGCAAAACAGCCGGGATTAGCAATCTTCGTTGCCGATTTGATTTTATCTTTTTGGAATTCCGCCAAACCATACACAAAACCTTCTGATTCGTCACGGAAATCCGTACTCAAATCCACGATTTTGGTATGCCAAGGGATCTCATTCGCCGCTAAGAATTTCTTCGATTCGCCATGGCCTGAGCATAAAAATAGGACATCCACAGGACTCAAATCTGCACAGAAACGTGCATTCGTTGATCCCAAAAGATCCGTGTGCACATCCGATACCAATTTGCCTGCTTGCGAATTCGACATAATGCACGTCAAGTGTACATCCGGGTGATTCACCAAGATGCGCAACAATTCGCCACCCGTGTAGCCCGCAGCGCCTACGATTCCTATTTTAGCCATTAGTTTGCTTCGTTTACTTTCCGGTGAATCATCGTTTGATTAGAAACGATTTTCGAGAATCCACGTACATCGTCTCCAGTCCAAGCCTTATTCATTTCACCATAGGCTCCAAAAGCTGAAGACATCAAATCGAATTTCGATTCAATTCCTGTTACCTGGAACTGATACGGCGATAAAACCACGTTGACGGTTCCTGTTACATTGTCCTGCGTATCAGCCAAGAAGGTCTCGAAATTTCGCATAATCGGATCTAAGAATTGTCCTTCGTGCAACAACGTGCCGTACATATCTCCAATGTTTTGTTTCCAATACAATTGGTGTTTGGTCAAAACGTGTTTCTCTAATAAATGGTGGGCTTTGATGATGATCAATGGGGCAGGAGCTTCAAAGCCTACACGGCCTTTGATACCAATGATTGTGTCACCTACGTGGATGTCCCGACCGATTGCATAAGCACCTGCGCGGGCTGTTAATTCGCGAATCGCGTCCACAGAACTTGCATATTTTTTGCCATCTATACCGAGCAATTGGCCATATTCGAATTGCAAAGAAATCTTGCTGGGTTTCGTTTCGGTTAATTGAGTCGGCCATGCTTCTTCAGGCAAATAGCCATCCGATGTCAAGGTTTCTTTTCCTCCCACAGATGTTCCCCACAAACCTTTGTTGATCGAATAAGTTGATTTGTGCCATTCCTGCACCACGCCTTTCGACTTCAAGAAATCGATTTCCGCCTCACGGGATAATTGCAAATCACGAATAGGCGTGATAACCTCACATTCAGGAGCCAAGATGCGGAAAACCACATCGAAACGAACTTGGTCATTACCAGCACCTGTACTACCGTGTGCAATGGCTTTGGCACCTAGTTTAGCCGCATATTTGGCGACCGCTGTTGCTTGGAAAACACGCTCGGCAGATACAGATAGTGGATAGGTGTTGTTTTTTAATACGTTTCCAAAGACCAAATACTTGATGCAATCTTGGTAATATTCTTCTACCACATCGAGCGTCACGTGTGAAGTAACTCCTAACGAATAGGCTTTTTCTTCAATCGTTTTTAGTTCCGCGGGTGAAAAACCACCCGTGTCAACCAAGGCCGAGTGCACTTCCATGCCGCGCTCTTCGGTTAAGTATTTCACACAGAATGATGTATCTAATCCCCCACTAAATGCTAGTATTACTTTCGGCTTGCTCATATTTATTTGGATTTTCCTTTCTTGTGAAAGGGCATTAATAATTTCTCTTTAATTTTTTTCAATTGGGTGAAGTCGGCAATGTTCTTCAAAAAGATCCATTTCTCTTCTTTTTCTGGTGTTGCCACGCTTTGATTAGGATCATAAATCATCCCCGTACACAAACAAATCTTGCGTTCTGTACGTGTTAGGATGTCATAATTCACACAAGACTGACAACCTTTCCAAAAATTATCATCAACCGGTAATTCCGAAAAAGTCGTTGGCTCGTAGCCCAAGTCTGAATTGATCTTCATGACCGCTAAAGACGTGGTAATACCAATGATTTTGGCATCTGGAAAACGACTTCGCGATAATTCAAATGCTTTGGACTTAACCGCTTTGGCTACGCCGTATTGGCGATAAGAGGGTTTAACAATCAAACCAGAGTTGGCCACAAACTTCCCATGTTGCCAAGTTTCGACGTAGCAAAAGCCGACGAATTCGCCCGTCACATCGTCTGTTGCGATGATGGCTTTCCCTTCCGCCATTTTTTCTTGCAAGTATTCGGGTGTACGTTTTGCGATACCGGTGCCACGTGCTTTGGCAGATTCTGCCATCTCGTTGCAAATAGATTCCGCCAGGTCAAAATGGGCTTGACTAGCGATTTGAACAGTATATGAATTCATGAATGGAATCAAGTATAAATGAAACAAATAGGTAAATCAGTCTTTCAGGGAATCATACCCTGAAGATGAATCTTCGTCGTCGAAGCGACGTGACAACATACCTGTTTGAATTATTTATCTTCATGTTCTTGATAAACAGCGTGATTAAACGCTAATTTTGTCTAGATATAGGGGTCAAATTTCAGTAATTCAACGCTTAAATCCCAATAATCAACTGATTATTTCATGGAAAATGATAATTCTTTGTCGGCTGAAGCGTTGATTTACGCCTATACCTCAGGCGTTTTTCCCATGGCGGAGGCGGATGGAACGATTTATTGGTACCGTCCAGATCCCCGAGCGATCATTCCCATCGATACCTATAAGCCAGCCAAATCGTTAAAGCCTATCTTGAATCGGGGTCAATTTGAGCTACGAATAAATACTCAATTTGAAGCGGTCATGCGTGCCTGTGCGGCTCCTCGGGCCTATGAGCAGGAAACGTGGATTTCCGAGGAAATCATTCAGGCTTATGTTGACTTACATGCCATGGGTTTTGCGCACTCGGTCGAAGTTTATGAGCAAGGTGAATTGGTGGGTGGCCTTTATGGCGTGCATATTGGTTCTGTGTTTTTTGGCGAATCGATGTTCATGAAGGTCTCGAATGCTTCCAAAGTGGCTTTCCACCACCTGATAGAAATTTTGCGTGCGAACGAGTTTTCTTTATTGGACACCCAGTTTATGAATGATAATGTGCAACGATATGGGGCGATTGAGATCAAGCGAACGCAATATGAAAAATTGTTAACGAAGGCTTTGATGAAAGCAAGTGAATTTAAATTGCCCGTCAAATAGCCTAAATTTCAACCGAAAGGGCTAAATTGTAACAAATTTACAGATTATGTCAAAGCCGATTCTCGTTATTAAGTTTGGTTCATCTTCCATAACCCATGCAAATGGGGAAGTGAATGAGCAGACGCTCGAGAAAATCGCGGCACAGGTTTCAAGCTTACAACAGGAATATTCCATCGTTTTGGTATCCAGTGGTGCCGTAGCAGCCGGGAAAGCTTCTTTAAAACAATACAAGGGAACCTTGTCGGAGCGCAAAGCCGCTGCCGCCGTGGGGAATCCTTTGTTGATCGCCAAATACAACCATTACTTTCAAAAATACGGTATTTCCATCGCGCAAAGTCTTTGCGAGCGTCATCACTTTTCGAAGCGTGAATCCTTCTTGCAATTGAAAGAAACCTATCAAGAGCTTTGGCGCAATGACATCATTCCCATCGCAAATGAGAATGACGTGGTGAGCAATGTCGAGTTGAAGTTTTCGGATAATGATGAATTAGCAACCTTAATTGCCACAGGATTCGGAGCAGAGAAATTATTGATCTCCACTTCGGTGGGTGGTTTGCTTGACGAACAAGGTCAAATCATTCGCTTTGTCCCAGAGATTAATGCGTCCATTTTAGATGTGGTCAATACAGATACGTCGAGTACAGGTTTGGGCGGGATGATTTCCAAACTTACCTTCACCCGACTTGCCACGCGGATGGGAATCAAGGTAGTCATTTTTGGTTTGGACCATGCGAATGGCATCATCGATGCCTTGCACGAAAATATTGGAACCGTTTTTGAACCACAAATGGCAACCTTATCTGCCCGACAAAAATGGTTAGCCTCCGGTAGCGTCATCACGGGCAGAATTGTCTTGGACAAAGGGGCGGTGAAAGCCATCCAAAACCGTAAGAGCTTATTGTCGGTAGGTGTCTTGGAATACATCGGCGAATTCGAAAAAGGCGAGGTGGTTGAAATGCTTGATCCTCAACAAAATCCAGTGGCCGTCGCTCGGGCACGCTATTCCAAAGCGGAGCTGGCTAATTCAGCTGAAAGCAAAGAAGTCGCGCATGCGGATGATATAGTGGTCTATTAGACATCGGACGTTGGACATTGGGATCTATCTTGTAGAGTTGGAATAATTCGCGTCTATTAGACATTAGACTTTGGACGTTAGACCTTTAGAAACTATCTCGTAGAGACGCGATACTTCGCGTATGTTAGACGTTAGACTTTGGACGTTAGACTTTGGAACCATATCGATCATAATATCATCAAATTGATAAAATGAGAATAATATCAGCTTTAATATCCTCATTTATTTGAATTTACTCTTTCTTTGATCATGAAGAAAAAAGAAAGGAAGGTTGAGGATCTGCTGGTTTGGCAGCAAGCCATTTTGGTTGCGAATTCGATTTATTGCAATTTTGCTGATTTAGCTGATTTTGGTTTTCGTAACCAAATTCAACGCGCTTCAATTTCTATTTCCAATAATATTGCCGAAGGATTCTACCGAAAATCGGATCGGGAATTTAAGCGTTTTCTTATTATTGCTTTGGGTTCTCTTGGGGAGCTTAAATCGATGCTAGTTCTAGCTGTCAAATTAAACTACATTCACCAGGAGAAACAAATTGAATTAATGAATCAACTGAATCAAATTGGTAAAATGATTAATTCATTAATCAATTACCTTATTAGTGCAATTGAGCGCAATAAATGAAAAGACGCGAATTTCTTCGCGTCCCTACTTACAACATTTGTCTAACGTCCAACGTCTAAAGTCCAATGTCTAACGTCCAACGTCTAACGTCCAACGTCTAACGTCTAACGTCCAAAGTCTATTCCACCACCACTGCTTTCCCGCTCTCCACATCCGCTTCCACAGCCTTGTACTTCACGTTTTCCTTGATGCTTCCATCTTGGTATTGTACAGTAACACGTTGGTTACGATCCGCGATTTTAATCGCTTGGCGAGGTGCAACGCGCTCCACTTGACCCGCCGATGGATCATGGTAGCCTGGTTCGTCTTGCGCTCCAGCCAAACCTCCTAATAAAGATGATAAAGCCTCATCTTTGCTCATTTGCAATTTAGGGGCTTTCTCCTTCGGTGCTTTGGGTGCCGTTTGATTTGTTGATTGCGCTGCTGGGATTTCAGCTTTGATCACAAAACTAATGGTATCGGAATTCACACGTGCCACAAAGCGTTGGAATAAATTCACCGCCTCAAACTTGTAAATCAACAAAGGATCTTTCTGCTCAAATACCGCATTTTGAACCGATTGCTTCAAATCATCCATCTCGCGCAAATGCTCCTTCCACTCTTGGTCAATCAAGGTTAAGGTGATGAATTTTTCCATCTCCATAATCACTTCTTTGCCTTGACTTGCTAAGGTTTTGTCGGCATCTACCACCACACCTGTGACCATTTGGCCATTCGAGATCGGTACTTGAATGCCTGAGAATCCTTGACGCTTCGCCTCTTCCGCTACCTGAATAACTTGTTGGGCAATGGCCTCATTCTTCGCCTTATAATGCAATTCAGCCGCTAAGAATAATTGCTCTGTCCGCTTGTCTACCGCCAAACGATTGAATTCTTCTGCCGTGAACGGCGGCTCCATACCCAATAATTCAATCACCTTCAATTCAAGCTCCTCGTAGTTCGTATAGCTTGTTGTGATGTCTTGGCAAACATCGAATAAAATATTGATGATATCTAACGATAAGCGCTCGCCCAACAAAGCATTTTGCCGACGCTTGTAAATCGCATTCCGTTGGTAATTCATCACGTCATCATATTCCAATAAACGCTTACGAATACCAAAGTTGTTTTCCTCTACTTTCTTCTGAGCTCGCTCAATCGAGTTGGTAATCATGGAGTGTTGAATTACTTCTCCTTCTTCCATACCCAAACGATCCATCACTTTCGCAATTCGATCCGAACCGAATAAACGCATCAAATTATCTTCCAAGGACACAAAGAATTGAGACGAACCCACATCTCCTTGACGTCCTGCACGACCACGCAACTGGCGGTCGACCCGACGAGATTCGTGGCGTTCCGTACCGATAATCGCTAAACCACCTGCAGCTTTTGATTCTGGGCTCAACTTAATATCTGTACCACGACCAGCCATGTTGGTCGCAATCGTTACTTTTCCTGATTGACCCGCTTCAGCGACAATTTCTGCCTCTCTCGCGTGCTGTTTGGCATTCAAGACATTGTGCTGAATCTTACGGATATTCAATAAACGACTCAATAATTCCGAGTTTTCTACCGAGGTTGTACCCACCAATACCGGTCGGCCTGCAGCGACCAATTCCTGAATTTCCTCCGCAACGGCATTGTATTTCTCGCGTACCGTGCGATAAACTTTATCTTCGTGGTCTTTTCGTTGGATCGTACGATTCGTCGGAATCGACACCACATCCAATTTGTAAATCGTCCAGAATTCACCCGCTTCCGTTTCCGCCGTACCTGTCATACCACCTAATTTGTGGTACATACGGAAGTAGTTTTGCAAGGTAATCGTTGCATAGGTTTGCGAAGCATCCTCCACGTTAACGCCTTCTTTGGCCTCAATCGCCTGATGTAATCCGTCTGAATAACGACGACCTTCCATCACACGACCCGTTTGCTCGTCGACAATTTTCACCTTGCCTTCTACCAAAATGTATTCTGTATCTTTTTCGAATAGGGTATAGGCCTTTAACAATTGGTTTACGGTGTGAATGCGTGAAGCCTTCTCGTTGTATTCCAATATCAACTGCTCTTTTTGTGCTAAACGCTCCGCGTCTGACAATTCTACGTTCTTTTCAATTTTATTTAAGTCAATCGACAAGTGGGGCAAAACGAAAAAATCTGGATTCTCCGTATTTCCACTCATAAAGGCTAAGCCTTGTTCGGTTAATTCTACCTGATTGTTCTTCTCTTCTATCGTGAATAATAAAGGCTCATCTGCCTGTGGCATCAATTTTTGATTTTCAGCCAAATAAATTGATTCCGTTTCGTTCATCAATTGCTTCATGCCGCTTTCCGACAAGAATTTAATTAAGGGCTTGGATTTAGGTAAACCGCGATATGCACGGAATAAAGCCAATCCACCTTCTTTTTTATTTCCAGCTGCAATTTCCTTTTTGGCCTCAACCAAGAAGTTTTGAACAATTTGTTTTTGGGCTTCGACCAATTTATGAACGCGCGGTTGGAATGCCTCAAATTCCTGCTCATCTCCTTTGGGAATAGGACCTGAGATAATTAGGGGAGTACGCGCATCATCGATTAATACGGAGTCAACCTCATCCACCATCGCAAAATGGTGTGGACGCTGAACCTGATCTTCTAAGCTACGTGCCATGTTGTCACGCAAATAATCGAAACCAAATTCGTTGTTTGTTCCATAGGTAATGTCAGCCAAATAGGCCTGACGGCGCTCCTCTGTATTGGGCTCATGTTTGTCGATGCAATCCACCTTCAAGCCATGGAATTCAAATAAAGGGGCATTCCATTCGGAGTCACGTTTCGCTAAGTAATCATTCACGGTTACTAAGTGAACGCCACGTCCTGCTAATGCATTTAAATAGGTAGGCAAGGTAGAAACCAAGGTTTTTCCTTCTCCCGTACCCATCTCAGAAATCTTTCCTTGGTGTAATACGATACCACCGATCAACTGCACATCGTAGTGGATCATGTCCCAGGTAATCTGGTTTCCGGCGGCCAACCATTGATTATGCCAAATCGCTTTGTCGCCTTCAATCACGACATTTGCCTTTTTGGCAGCGATGAATTTATCTTCAACCGTAGCGGTGACAACTAATTTCTTGTTTTCAGTCAAACGACGAGCCGTTTCTTTCACAACTGCGAAAGCCTCTGGAAGAATTTCCATTAATACGACTTCCAATTGTTTGTTGCGATCCTCGTTTAATTTATCAATTTGAAGAAAGAAAGTCTCTTTCTCATCGATGTCTTCTGTGGCGTTCCCTTGCTCGCGCAAGGCTACAATTTGGGAATCGATATCTGCTAAAAATGCTTGAATGCGTTGCTTGAATTCGTATGACTTTCCACGCAGGGCATCATCAGAAAGCTCATGCAAACGGGCATATTCCTCCTTGATTTTATCCACAATCGGCATGATTGCCTTGATGTCACGTTCTGATTTCGTGCCAAATATTTTTGTAACGCTTTTGCTGAGTATTGAAAACATGGTAATATAGGGCCTACCTAGGCTTGGTGATAATTTAATTTGCAATTTACCAATTTGAATTTTTATCCTTGCTATGTTCCGACAATTAATCCGAAAATTTTACGGATTTCAATTCGAAATTCGTTTGTTTTGTAGCTCAAATTTGAATTCCTATGGCTGATCATCCAATTCCTCCGCGTCGGGCTCCCCGGAAAAAACTGAAGATGCCGCTTTTTGGCGATATGATGAGTGGTTCATCGGGTCAAGGAGGTTCGCGAAATTTCACAACATACTTATTTGTATTGGTCGGCTTGGGGATGGTGGGTCAACTCCTTTTGCCGCAATTGTGGGCGGAGAAAGTGTATGATTCTGAATCCGAGGTGCGTGAAATGAAGATTGATGGTGTTTTGCGCAAAAAGTATGCAGATGCGAGTGATCGCAGTGAGATTCATTACTTACTTGTCGTAGTTGAAAAGGAGGGTAAACGAAAGAAACTCGACCTGTATCAGGCAGATTCTACGTTTTTTGAACAAGTGGCTGTTCCTCAGCGGATTAAAAAAGAGTCAGGAAGTTTGAAAGTACTTGTAACCCGCTATTCAAAGCCCGATACGACCTTAGAAATACGATTTAAGAAATAAGTTTTATCAGTTTTTTGATAATCTACTTATTCAATTTACCTTAGGGCAAAATTCTACTATAAATGCCCATCCTTTCCTTACCAAATGCTAAACATTTGTTGGCCAGAACCTTATTTGGTTTTTCCAAAGAGCAATTGCAACAAGCCATGGGTTATGGTTCACTCGATGTTCTTGTAGATCAAGCATTGTTAGCGGATATTAAAACACCCGAAGCACCTAACCCGTGGGTGAGTACAATTCCCGCGCAGGTGCAACAAGATTCAGGTGATGCGGCAAAATGGTATCGGGAATTGACCTATTGGTGGTATAATCGCATGTTCTCCGAAGGATTATCAATGCAGGAAAAGATGGTTTTATTTCTGCATAATCACTTTTCTTGTGAGCGCGATAAAGTGAATTATCCGCAATACATGTACCAACAAAATCAATTGTTTCGGAAATTCGCTTTTGGCAATTTCAAACAATTGGTCAAGGAAATAAGCAGCGATCCCACCATGCTCATTTACTTGGACGGAAATAACAGCCGGGGAACAGGGCCCAACGAAAATTACGGTCGGGAACTCATGGAGCTTTTTACGCTCGGAATAGGGAACTACACTGAAAATGATATCAAACAAGCAGCAAAAGTACTTTCAGGCTGGCAAGTAAAAGGGTTGACTGCTGTATTTGATCCGAATCGATGGCACAAAGAGGCTAATTTGACTATTTTTGGAAAGACAGCTGCTTTCAAAGTGGATACCTTAGTTGATTTGATCTTTGAGCAAAAGGCATGCGCTGAATTTATTTGTCGGAAACTTTACAAAGCCTTCATTTATTATAAGCCTGATGAAGCTTTTGTCGCTCAGATGGCGACTGTTTTTCGCTCGAATAATTACGAAATGAAACCTTTATTACGTTTCATGTTTTTGTCCGACCATTTCTATCAAACGCCTTTTCATGCGAGTCGTATCAAAGATCCGCAAGAATTGATGGTCGGGTCCTTGAAAGCTTTGCAAATCAAAGTACCAGATATCATCAACTTGTATGACATGGCGAAGCTTTTGCAAATGCAATTGTTGCAACCCCCAGATGTTGCTGGATGGCCTGGTCAGCGCGATTGGATAAGCTCAACTACCTATTCGTACCGCGGAGGCTTCACAGATTCACTGTTAACTGGGAAGCGTTTTAATGGTACGACCGTTACGGGGAAATTAGACGTTTTGGCCTATGCCAGGAGTTTTCCGAACAGCGAAAAAGCGGCCTTGTTTGTCAATGAAGTGATTGATTCGCTGGTGTTATTCCCGATATCAGATGCGAAACGACAGTTTTTGTTGAATACGCTGTTGGATGGGACTATTGCGGCTAACTGGTCTACCTACACGCCTCAGGCGGATGCTCGGATTGTCCGATTGTTGAAAGCCATTATGCGTTTACCTGAATATCAACTGAATTAGGCCATGAAGAAGCAAATGAATCGGAAAGCATTTTTACAGCAAATGGCCATCTTGTCGGGTGGTGTGGGCATAGGTTTAGGAACTGTGACGGGAAAAGCCTTTGGTCAAATACCTGCTGCTTTTGCTGGAAATGCAGAAGCTGGTAAAGTACTCATTATTATACAGTTGGGTGGAGGAAATGATGGTTTGAATACTGTTATTCCAGCTGAGGATGATTTATACCACAAAGCGCGGCCCAATATTTCCATTAAAAAAGATGCGGCATTAAAACTTGATCAAGGGATGTATTTACACCCCTCGGCGGTAGGCTTAAAGAAGTTGTACGACGAAGGTCAGCTCTGTATCGCACAAAATATTGGTTACCCGAATCCCAACCGTTCGCATTTTCGTGCGACGGATATTTGGAACACCGGGTCTGATGCGAGCACCCTTTGGGATGAGGGCTGGGCAGGTCGTTATCTACGGACACGATATCCCGAGTTCCCCATCGCACTAGCCAAACATCCGATGGCCATTCAGTTGGGATCCGTGGAATCTCTTTTGTTTCAGTCTGATCAAGGAGGCTTTAGTACCGTATTTGAAGATCCGAACTTATTTTATCAACTCGTAAGTGGTACACCGGCAGATTCGGATATACCACCTGCTACGTTGGCTGGAGACGAACTTGGATTTTTGAAGCAGATCGCTGCAGCTTCCGTTCAATATGCCGGCGTTATTCGGGATGGAGCGACGAAAGGGAAGAATACGCTGACTTATCCAACGTCCAATTTAGGCCGCCAATTTAGCATCGTCTCCAAATTGATTTCAGGAGGATTAGAGACCCCTGTTTATTTATTAAATATAGGCGGTTTTGATACACATGCCAATCAATTGACACAACATGCCAACTTATGGAAAACGATTTCGGAAGCGGTCAAAACCTTCCAAGTCGACATGGATAATCAAAATTTGTCGGAGCGCGTCAATATCATGACCTTTTCGGAATTTGGCCGACGTGTGAATCAGAATGGTACAGCCGGTACGGATCATGGAACGGCAGCTCCGATGTTTTTTATCGGTAAAACGGTGCGAGGAGGCTTGATCGGAGCTAATCCAAATCTGAAGGCATTGGATAACAATGGCGATTTGAAGTTTAATTATGATTATCGACAAGTTTACAGCACCGTCTTGCGGGATCATTTGGGCTTGGATAATGTACGGACGCAGCAGATTTTCAATTCAACCTTTGAGCGTTTGCCTATCTATAGAAATTCACCTGATGCGCTTCCGGAAGCTGTTACAATTGAATTAACCGCACCATGGCCAAATCCTGCGATAGATACCACCTTGTTGCAATTTGGAATATTTGAGGAGGCTTATATTAGCTTAGCACTATTTGATTTGCAAGGTCGCCAACTGAAACTCATTGATTCAGGTTTACGTAAAGTGGGGTCATATTCGGTTCGATTTGATGTAAATGGCTATGCTTCGGGTCATTATTTGATTAGTTTGAGCACTAATCGGGGTGGTCGAGTGACGCGTCAATTGGTGATTCAATAGATAAATTGTTATCTTCGAAACTTGAATTTCGCACAACATTCATTTCAATCGTTCGTTGTTGCTAAAACGCTAGGTATATCTATGTTTCGATTAATCGTAATGGTCTTGTTATTGGTTGGTTTGAATCGCGTTGATTCAAATGGACAAATGTGGTTCTTAGGCCAAAAAGGCAGAAAGAAATCGCCTTTCCCCGTATTTAAAAAACACACTTCTATATCGTTTGGAGCAGGTTCTTCGCATTACATTGGCGACCTGGTTCCTGTCGCGGGCTTATTTTCAGTGGCTGCACAAACGACACGTTGGAACGTGGGCGTTAACTTAACGCGGCATTTATCTCCCAATTTTAGTGCTAATCTCGGGCTAAACTACATCCGAATTGCTGGAGATGATAGTTACTACTCTCCTGTGGGAGAATGGGATGCCAATTTTTTGCGAAATCTTCATTTTCGAAATGATATCAAAGAATTGTCGCTTGTCGGGATGTATGAAATCGGAGGTAATCCGGAGAATAATTTGAAGCGTAATGCGGTTTCGCCCTATGTATATTTAGGGGTGACTGGTTTTTTGCATTCTCCCGATGCACGCAAGCAAGCGGGTGTTGATGGAGCCGGAAATCCCATTCAGAGTCCATGGTTATCGGAGAGTAATGGAAGTTTATTAGATTATAAAAACGAAGGCGTCGATTATTCGCTTTTGGGCATTTCGATTCCCTTCGGTGTCGGGTTTCGTTATAAGATTACAAGTAGTATGGATGTTGGTTTCGATTTTGGCTATCGAATTGCTTTGACAGACTATTTAGATGACGTTAGCGATATTCGAAATTCTATTGTCCCCGTATCCGTTAGTGGCAGTATGTTGTATACGGATCGTTCCGGCGAGCCATTTGCAGCTAATACCTTAGTCAATAGAATTCCGCCGCCAGCTACCACATCTGCGCCTAAAATTTCAACGGGTCCTGATCAATATTTTACGACGCAAATACGTTTAATTTACCATTTGCGAAATAAAATTGATTGCCCACCATTGCCCATTCAATGAGTAGATTAGTCGCCTTATTTTTAACTATTTTCTTGAGCTTTGCATTACAAGCACAACGCTGGAGTATGTCGGCAGGTGCTGGTGCAAGTATGTACAAAGGAGATTTGTCTGATTGGCATATAATCCCTCATTTATCACAATTGAAGACACTCAATACCGCGGTCAACTTTCAGTTGCGTTATCAACCGGATCAAGCGATTGCATACCGGGCTAAATTAACATTTACGGGTTTAGATGGGGATGGAGCTAATTTTCAGCTTCCGAGTATTTCGTTTTCGAAAAATAGCTTTTCAAGTCCATTGATTGAGTTTTCTGGATTGGTTGATTATAATTTTAAAGATTACCAAGCGAACCGAAATGTTCGAAATTGGTCGCCCTTTATTTATGGGGGATTGGGCTTTTTGTTTGTGAGTCCGGAGGGAAGTGGTGTAACACCTAAGACCTATTTTACGTGGGCGATCCCTTTTGGTGTGGGTATAAAAGCTCAATTAAATAACCGGGTAGGCTTGCAATGGGACTTTGGTATGAGTAAGTCTTTGTCAAATATTTTGGATGGCCAAGCAGCTTGGGGGGAACAGCCCAATATTTTTACACTGAATAAAACGGATCAATATTTGCAAAGTTCAGTATCCTTAACCTATTCATTAATCTCGGTTTATTGCCCTCGGGATTAATGTTTTGAATAAGGGGAGGGATTAGCTATCTTTGCCTCTTGTATGTAGTATTTTGTTAGTTGTGAGTCAAGACATAAAAGAATCTATTGATGTGAACAATCTGCCGGCGCACATCGCCGTTATCATGGATGGTAATGGACGATGGGCAAAACAGCAGGGGTTTAAAGACCGAATATTTGGTCACCGCCATGCTATTGCGGCAGTTCGAGAAACGATTGAAGCTTGTGGAGAACTGGGAGTTAAGTATTTGACTTTGTATGCTTTTTCCACTGAAAATTGGAATAGGCCCCCATCAGAGGTAAAGGCTTTGATGAGTTTATTGGTTAGCGCCATTCATGATGAATTGCCGGGAATGATGAAGAGCCAAATACGCCTCAAGGCAATTGGTGATTTGGAATCGCTACCCAAAAGTTCGCAGAAAGAATTGGCCTCTGCGATGAATCAAACAGTTGACAATAAGGGGCTTACTTTGGTGCTTGCTTTGTCTTATTCTGGAAAATGGGATTTGACTCAAGCGACTCGAAAGATTGCGGAAAAAGTTGCAGCCGGGGAAATTGATGCATCTCAAGTGGATGCAAATATGATTAATGCGCATTTGTCAACGGCAGGAATTCCTGATCCCGACTTGATGATTCGCACTGGAGGGGATCACCGAATTAGTAATTTTATGCTTTGGCAGTTGGCCTATGCAGAGTTATATATTTTTGAAGAGTTGTTTTGGCCAGATTTTAGAAAAATCAATTTGCAACAAGCAATTGTTGATTTTCAGATGCGAGAGCGTCGGTTTGGTAAAACAAGTGAACAAGTTAAACGTGAGGGGTAGACCCTAATAATGAAAAAAGACATTTGCATGAATTTTCGTAAAGAATCAAAGGGTTATCGTTTTGGGCAACTATTTATAGTGGTTTTGGTTCTTTTCATTACACAGGCTGCTCAAGCACAGGTTTTGGGTGGTCGGCGGTTTGCTACAACCCCTTCGGCTTCACCCACTTTTTCTTGGGCGGATCCCAAAGAATATGAGATTGTAGGAATTGAAGTAACAGGCTCTCAGTTCTACGATGGTGCTTCCATGATTAATATATCGGGTTTGCAAAATGGAGATAAAATTAAGGTTCCCGGCGATGCTGTTGCCACTGCGATTCGTAAAATCATGGACCAAGGGATTTTGGAAGAAGTTGAAATATATGCCTCTAAAATTGAGGGCGATAAGATTTGGCTTCAAATTGATTTGAAAGAACGACCTCGCTTATTTGCTATTAATTATGTGGGTATTCGTAAAGGTGAGCAAGAGAGTCTAAGCGAGAAGGTGAAAGCCTACAAAGGAAAAATCATCACCGAAACGCTTAAGAAGAATTTGGAATTAGCGATTCGCAAGTATTATCAAGAAAAAGGTCGGTTAAATGTTAAGACTAAATCGACCATTCGCGTGGATACCTTGCGCGGAAACAATGCAACCTTAGTTGTGAATGTAGAAAAAGGAGAGAAGGTTAAGGTTCACAAAATTATTTTGGATGGGATCGATGAAAAATCACGTGGATTGATCTTGCGTAAAATTAAAAATACAAAGCAAATGCGCATAGGGCGTATTTTTAAGCCATCTAAGTTTGTTCCTAAAAAATGGGATGAGGATAAAACGAAGTTGCTGGAGGCAATGAATAAATTGGGTTTTCGGGATTTTCAAATCAAGTCAGATTCCATTGCTAAGGTTAATCAAAAATCGGTCGATTTATACATCAAACTTGTTCAGGGGAAAAAGTATTATTACCGGAACATCAGTTTCGAAGGAAACTATATTTATCCTGATTCTGTGTTAAACATGGTATTGGGCATCAAAAAAGGGGATGTCTACAATACGGAAGAACTGGATAAGAAATTGCAAGGAAATCCTGGTGATGACTTGAGCTCGGTATACATGGATAATGGGTACTTGTATTACAACGGCGAGCCTGTCGAGTCGGCGATCGAAGGAGATTCAATCGATTTGACCATTCGCATAAGCGAAGGAAAGCAAGCTACGATCAACAAGGTTATCCTAAACGGTAACACGAAAACTTCCGATCACGTCGTTATGCGTGAGATACGCACACTGCCAGGTCAGAAGTTTAACAAGTCGGCCATTATTCGTACCGTACGTGAATTGTCTACGATTGGTTATTTTAACCCTGAAAAAATTACGCCAAACCCGCAACCACGCGCGGATGGAACGGTTGATATTGAATACAATGTAGAAGAAAAGCCGTCGGATCAGATTGAATTATCTGGTGGTTGGGGTGGTTACATTGGTTTTGTTGGAACCTTGGGCGTTGTCTTTAATAACTTTTCTGCTAAAAACTTGACAAATATGTCGGCATGGCGTCCACTACCAGCTGGGGATGGTCAAAAATTATCCGTTCGTTTTCAAGCCAATGGTGCCGCGTATCAAAACTATAGTTTAACATTCACAGAACCATGGTTAGGAGGCAAGAAGCCTAATTCATTTTCAATCTCCTTGAATCGAAGTGTTTCGTATCCTTATCAATTTAGGACAACGGGCTACGGGGGAGGTTACGGAAGTGGTTACGGTGGCGGTTTAGGTGGTTACGGCGGCGGCTTAGGTGGTGGCTATGGTGGATATGGCGGTTATGGTGGATATGGAATGAGCGCTTATTCTGTTCCCGATTCGTTATTAGATGCCCATTTTAATGTTAATTCCATCTCCTTCAGTTTAGGTAAAAGATTAAAATGGCCAGATGACTATTTCTCTCTGAGTAATTCCTTGTCTTTTGCTCAATATGATGTAGATCGTTATTATACTTGGGCGTATCCGCAAGGAAAATCAACGTCCATTACGTTGATGTCAAATTTCTCACGAAACAGCATTGACAACCCAACCTTCCCTCGGATGGGTTCAAGTTTCTCTTTGAATGCCTCAATAACTCCTCCATATTCATTAATGGGAGGAAATAAGGATGGAAGTTTAATTGAATACCATAAGTGGATGTTTGATGCAAGTTGGTTTACGCCTTTAGTAGGAAAGTTAATCCTTCACACACGTGCTCACTTAGGTTTCTTAGGATCTTATGGAGGGGCACCTACGACACGTTTCGAGCGCTTTGATTTAGGAGGCTCTGGGATGGTTCAAGGATTCTCGTTCAACCGAGATATCGTTGGTTTACGGGGGTACAAAGATCGTGTTATTGGACCATCGGGTTCTTATGGAAATGGTGGGGTTGCTTACAATAAATTTGTGATGGAAGCTCGCTATCCAGTTTCCTTGAATCCATCTGCCACAATTTTTGTGTTAGGATTTGCAGAAGGAGGAAACAACTTTGCATCGATGGCCGACTATTCTCCATTTAATTTATACAAATCGGCTGGATTTGGAGCTCGTATCTTTATGCCGGCGTTCGGAATGATCGGAATCGATTACGGATTTGCATTTGATAAGCCTCGTCCGGGTGATTCGGATTTTGGCCGACAAGCATTTACATTCTCGATTGGGCAGCAAATTCGCTAGGAAGTATTAACGATGAAAAAGTCAATTTTTTTCTTAATTTTGGGAATCTTGTGTTTGGGACAACGGACCTATGCGCAAAAATTTGGCTACATTGATACGGAATTCATTACGTCCAAAATGCCTGAATTTCAAAAAGTTCAAGCTGCTTTAGATGTGAAAACCAAAGCATGGCTGAAAGAAGTCTCTGCCAAGCAAGAAGTTGTTTCTCAACTGGAGAAAGAATTTCATTTAGAAGAATTGCTATTGACAGATGAATTGCGTCAACAACGAATCGCTGCGATTAAGGCAAAAGACCAAGAAGCAAAGGCATTCCAGGAGAAGGTATTTGGAGAAGAGGGGGAATTGTTCAAAACGAAGCAAAACGCGATGAAGCCGATATTGGATGAGATATCCAAGGCATTAGAACGAGTTGTTCGACAAAAGCGATTGGATTTTGTGTTTGATAAAGCAAATGATGGGTTGGCTTTGATTTACACAAATCCTATTCATGATTATTCAGACTACGTGTTAGAAGAATTAGGCTTAGAATTAGATCCAAATTTGAAAAGTAATTAGAGTGATTAAGCATATAAAACAAAAACAACTAGATTAATTTTTTATGAAAAACAAACTATTCTTAGCTATGAGCCTTGTGTTCGGAATGGCTATTTTACCAGCGAAAGCACAAGTAAAAATTGGATTTATTAATGCAGATTACATCTTAAGCCAAATGCCTGAAGCTAAGCAAGTGGAAGAAGATTTGAAAAATACGCAAAAGCAATATGAGACGCTTTATCAAGGAAAAGTAAAGGATTTTCAAGATAAATTAGCCGTATTCGAGAAATTAAATGCTGATCCTAAGACGGCTGATATTATCAAGCAAGACAAAGAAAAAGAATTGCAAAATTTGCAAACTTCGATTCAAGAATTCCAACAAAATTCTCAATCATCTTTACAAAAGAAGCAAGCACAATTGTTACAGCCTTTGTTGAAGAAAGTGGAAGAAAACATGCATGCAGTAGCAGCTGAAAATGCTTACACATATGTATTCAACTACGATGCAGGAATGGGAACAGCTCCAATCTTATTGCATTACCCAACAGATGCTAATATGTCTGATTTGGTATTGAAGAAAATGGGCATTACACCTAAGGCAGCTACACCCGCGGCAGCACCCGCTGCTCCTGCGAAGAAATAAGCTTTCGGAATTAATAGCAAAAAAAGCCTCGAAGAAATTCGGGGCTTTTTTTGTGGAATGCATTTATTGTACTAAATGTTTAGTCCGTAGTGTAGGAAATGAATTTTGAATCCTTTTCTAGCCCCAGACTAAAGCCTAGGGTTAATTAGATTTTGAATTAAATTTTCAAGCCTAATATAGATTATTTACAATTACTTCTTAGCTCTTAGCTCTTAGCTCTTAGCTCTTACCTCTTAACTCCCCCAAAAGTACTTCACACCTTGCAGCAATGAAGTCAAGAGAATAACCCCCAAGACAATATATTGAAATGTCTTTTCAGGAATATATTTTAAAATTCTCTTGCCTAGGTAGGAACCAGCAATAGATATGATGATGAGGAATGGGATCATTATAATGTGTTCTCGTTGGAAATATCCGCTGGCGATATAAACACCTGCCCGACTCACATCTACGCCCATATCAATGATTGCAGAAGTTGCTATGAAGGCATCTTTCTCCAAATTGAATGCCGCTAAAGTAATGCCGCGAATCGCTCCACCAGTGCCGATTAAGCCTGCAAAAAAGCCAGATAGTGTCCCGCCTAGGTATAAATTCGTGTTTGATTCTTTGATTCGCTTATGATGTCCTGACATCATGTACAAGGCGATTGAAAAGATGATGAAATTCATCCCAAGTTCAATTTCTTTTTGAGGGATGTAGTTGGTTAGCCATGCGCCTAAGGTGACGAACAGCACGGCTGGAATTCCCAACTTGAGGGTAATTTTTTTGTCAATGCCAGATTGGAATAAATAGATTTTAGACAGATTGCTGAAAACATGAAAAACGGCCGTAATTCCAAGGACGACCTTGAAATCTAATACGAGCGAAGCAAGGGGTACAAATAGGATGGAGGAGCCAAAGCCACTGATGGTTCCAATAATTTCAGCGAGGAGGGCCAATAGAAAGAAGTATAAATATTGTCCCATAACTAAAGATTATTCGTTGTCCTGCTTAAATAGGTAGTTCTGAAAGAACAAGATCGTCACTACACCACAAAATATGGCTGCATCTGCAAAATTAAATATGGGTGTGGAATAATAAGTGCCACCCCAGATTGGTAACCAAGTAGGTAAAATGCCTTCCCAAAAATCAAAGAAAAACATATCGATCACTTGTCCGTGAAACCATTGCATCGGTGCATCAAGCGGAGCGTTATTTAAAAAGACACCGTAAAAAACAGAGTCAATTAAGTTGCCGATAGCACCACCTAATATGAGCGAGGTACAGATTAATAGCAAGGGTTTTGACTGATTAACGGTTAGTTTATATAAGAAATATCCGATGCCAAACATGGCTAGAATCCGAAAACTTGTCAATATCAATTTTCCATAATCTGATCCAAGCTGAATCCCAAAAGCCATTCCAGGGTTGAGGGTATAGTGCAATTTGACATAAGGACTAATGAGTTCAATCTGGCCATAATAGCCCGGATCCATGAAATGGTGCACGGCCATTTTAATTCCTTGGTCCAACAAAATAATCAAAAAACTAAGAAGGAAATAGCGGTAATTGGATTTCATTAGGCGTTTTTTCTGCGTTTTACTTCGTTGAGTAATAAGGTGAATTCACGGGATGTTTGCCCCGCGATAGAGCTGTTTTCTTCTGCCCGACGGAATAAATAAGGCATCACAGATTCCACAGGTCCATAAGGTACATATTTAGCCACATTGTACCCTGCTGACGCAAGGTTATAGCTAATATTATCCGACATGCCCAATAGTTGGGCGAAGTAGATATTTGGGTGATTATGAGGAATTTGCTGTTTGGCCATCTCCTCAAGTAGCAATTTGCAACTGTATTCATTGTGTGTACCAATACAAAAGTGAACCCGCTCGATATCAGTTAAGCAAGCTAGCATGCCAGTATTGAAATCTTGGTCTGTATGTTCTTTGTCTTTGTGTAAGGGTTCAGAATATTCATCCTCATGTGCACGCTGGCGTTCTTTTTCCAAATATGCTCCGCGAACCAATTTTACACCGAGGAAATATGATTTATCTTTCGCTGCGGAAATCGCTTGAGTCAAATTGTCTAACATATCTACACGATACATCTGGAATGTATTGAAGATGATGGCGGTATCCTGATTGAAACGTTCCATCATTTCATAGGTCAAGATGTCAATTGTTCCTTGCATCCAACTCTCCTCAGCGTCAATAAAAAGGCGGACCTTTAAATCATAAGCTTGTTGGCATATTTCAATCAGTATTTCTTTGCTATGTTGAAAGGCCTCTTCATTTTCTTCCGTTAATCCTGTTTCTGTTTGAAACTCTTCCAAAAGGTCAGCGTGAAAGATCCCCGTCATTTTAAAAACAGCGAATGGAATGGCCTGATTCTCATGCGCTTTTTGAATTGTTTTTAATATTTCGTGTTTAGTTATTTGAAAGGATTTTTCATTTTCTTCCCCCTCAACTGAGTAGTCCAGGATCGTTCCAATCTTACCTTGTTGGAGTTGGTCTATCGTCTGTTTGCATTCTTGAATCGTTTCTCCACCGCAGAATTGTTCGAAAATCGTAGATTTTATGAGTTTTTTGATGGGAAAATGGAGGAAAAGGAACAATTTGATAAAAAAAGTCCCTAACTTTACAAGCCAATTTTGGTTCATTAAGGCAAATATCCAATAGGCCTTTTTGAGTTTAAAGTTGGACTTTGATGCAAAGGCAATTTGGGTGTCTTCGAACGATAATTGTGGTAAGGTTGAAGCGTTAGTTTTGTTCATTGATTTTGAAATAGCTTGCAAATATAAGAGAATTAATAATCCGTTTAAGCGGTGAAGTATAAAATAAAATAAACAAAACTTTTGGGGCGTTAGCCTTGTAAATCCGAAAATTATGAATGCCAATTTAGACATCGTACCTATGCAAGAGTGGATTCAGACTGGTGGAAAGCCGTTGATTATTGCGGGTCCATGTTCAGCTGAAACTGAGGAACAAGTATTAGAAACTGCCCGTCGTATTAAGGCGGAAGGTTACG
The DNA here is from genome assembly GCA_041191865.1 of Bacteroidota bacterium. GTDB lineage: Bacteria > Bacteroidota > Bacteroidia > Cytophagales > Spirosomataceae > Aquirufa. The sequence continues at coordinate 11,005 of JBEEOB010000057.1, read as the reverse complement.
CACACATTATGCGTGCTGGAGTTTGGAAACCTCGTACGCGTCCAGGTAGTTTTGAAGGTATGGGTGAACCCGCGTTGAAGTGGTTAGTTGAGGCGAAAAAAGAAACAGGTTTGCCTTTAGCAATTGAAGTTGCTACACCAGAGCATATTGAGTTGGCTTTAAAATACGGTGTTGATGTGTTGTGGATTGGAGCACGTACAACGGTGAATCCATTCAACGTACAAGATTTAGCGGATGCTTTGAAAGGTGTTGATGTTCCTGTATTAGTTAAGAATCCAGTTAATCCGGATTTAGCTTTATGGGTTGGAGCATTCGAGCGTTTACAAGGAGCTGGAATTAAGAAATTAGGTGCTATACACCGTGGTTTCTCTAATGCACAAGAGACGAAATATCGTAACTCACCGATGTGGGCAATGGCTGTTGAGTTGAAGCGTTTATTCCCTCAAATGCCAATTATTGGTGATCCATCGCACATGGCTGGTAAGCGTGCATTGTTGATGGAATTGTCTCAACGTATTTTGGATTTGAATTACGATGGTATGATCATCGAAACACACCGTGATCCAGATGCGGCTTGGTCGGATGCTTCTCAACAAGTTACTCCTGAGAAATTAGGTGAAATGTTGCGTGAGTTAGAAGTACGTAATGCAAATTATGGTTCTGACTTCTCGGACGAATTAGCAGGTCTTCGTGAGAAGATAGACAACATTGATCGTGAATTAATGGAAGTATTAGCTGCTCGTATGGCAGTTGTTGAGAAATTAGGTGAGTACAAGCGTGATAACAATGTTGCTGTTTTGCAGTTGGATCGTTGGAAGCAATTGCACAATGACCGTGCAAACCAAGCAAAAGGCTTAGGCTTGTATCCTGAATTTGTAGAAGAAATGTTCAAATTAGTTCACTTGGAATCAATCCGTAAGCAAACGGAAGTGATGAATAATGCTACGGCATAAGTTGAATTAAGCCTTTTTGATTGATAAACCCCGAGAGAAATCTTGGGGTTTTTTATTGATGTAAGAACTTAGAGATAAGAGTTAAGAACTAAGAGTTGAGAACTAGGAGATAAGAGTTAAGAACTAAGAACTAGGAGTTAAGAACTAAGAGTTGCGATGTGTAGATTTCATGTGTTTGAATATCCAAGTTTAGTGAGATCAATTTAATTCCTTAACCCTTAACTCTAAGCTCTTAGTTCTTAACTCTTAACTCTTAACTCTTAACTCTTAACTCTTAACTCTCACTTCACTCTTCCTGCTTACCTGATAACTCCCCCAAACCACCAAACCCATTCCCAAGCATACAAGTAAGGAAGGAAGTCCGTTTCCTAAAGCAATTTCAATGGCTATCGAGAAGACCACAGCACTATTGCCCACAGCTCCTACAATGCTCGTTTTTTCATTCAATAGCGCCTGAGTCGTAAAGTACTGAACGCCCAAAGCTAATAAGCCCATAATTAAGGCCTTCAGCCATTCAAAAGGTGTAGGTGTCACCCAATGTCCTGTAAAAAAGCTGTTGGGCAATTCTCCAAATGTCCCCAAGCACAAGGAGATGGTCGAAGCGATTAAGCCTGCTCCCATGAAGGAAACGACTACCCAACGCGAATCATAATATTTCTGAGCCTCTTTAATGGCTAGATATCCAAGCGCTGTTCCCATCGCATAAATGATGCCAGTCGCATGGTTGAACCATTGTCCCGTCGCTTCAGGTTGGAAAATCAGTAGAATTCCGAAAAAACCCACCAATAAAAACAAGACTTGCTTGCCGGATAAGCGTTCATTCGGAATCAGGAAAAAACTGAAAATAGCGATGAATAAGGGGAAAGCCTGTCCATATGTGTTCGTTAAGGAAAGCCCCAAATGTTCCAAGGTATAGAATAAACAATACAAGGTAAATGCTCCCAATAAACCCCGTAGTATAATGAAGTAGAGTTTGCCGCCTTTTTGGATAGCTGGCCGACGAACCAAACTTGTTAACAGAAAGGGAAGTCCCACAGCACTGCGGAAAAAGACTAATTCCACCGAACCGAATCGATCACTCATGGATTTAGCAAGTGCCGACATCAACGCAAAACACAAAGATGAAATGAGCATGAAGCCTATGCCCTTATTTTTGTACCAAACCTTGTGTACTTTATTATGCATGAAAATTCGATCCGTTTCCTAATTCGAGATTCGAGCAAATTTTGGTAACTTGCATCTCTTATTTCAAAGATATGACAAAAAAAATAATTTTTTCTCCTGACGCGCCTGCTGCCATTGGTCCTTATTCTCAAGCTGTCGAGGTGAACGGCATGGTTTTTGTTTCAGGTCAAATCGCTTTGAGCGTTTTTGAATCTGGCGCAAGCATCGAAGAGGAAACAGATCAAGTCATGAAGAATATGGGGCACATTTTGAAAGCTGCAGGATGCACCTACACGGATGTTGTCAAATGTTCCATCTTTGTTAAAGACATGGATAATTTTGCCAAAATTAACCAAGTCTATGGGGCCTATTTTCCCGAAAACCCACCCGCACGGGAAACGGTCGAAGTTGCCAGACTTCCCAAAGATGTGCGTGTTGAAATTGCTTGTATTGCCTATAAATCATAATATATGTCTGCTTCTGTTCGCGTTCGTTTTGCCCCAAGTCCAACCGGTCCTTTACACATTGGTGGAGTACGAACTGCTTTATATAATTACCTGTTCGCGCGCAAAATGGGTGGAACGTTTATTCTACGTATTGAAGATACCGATCAAACGCGTTTCGTTCCCGGTGCAGAACAATACATTTTAGATAGCCTTGCCTGGTTAGGAATCAGTCCAGACGAAGGAGTGGGTGCCTCAGGCCCTCACGCACCTTACCGACAAAGCGAGCGAAAAGAACTCTATTTAGCTTATGCATATCAATTGATCCGAGAGGAAAAGGCCTACTATGCATTTGATACCGCCGAAGAATTGGATGCCATGCGTACGATGTTTGAGAGCAAAGGCTCTGCTTTCCAATACAATGCTTTGACTCGTGTGAAATTGCGTAATTCATTAGCTTTGCCAGCAGCTGAAGTTCAATCCTTGCTGGACGCGAATACACCTTATGTCATCCGACTAAAGGTTCCTGCCAAAGGGGAAGTTCGTTTCCAAGATTCCGTTCGCGATTGGGTTCATGTCCATACGTCTAGCATTGATGATAAAGTCTTGATGAAATCAGACGGTATGCCGACTTATCATTTGGCGAATGTTGTGGATGATCACATCATGGAAATTACGCATGTGATTCGTGGGGAAGAATGGTTGCCTTCGGCACCGTTACATATTTTATTGTACCAAGCTTTTGGTTGGACAGCCCCTCAATTTGCACACTTACCTTTACTCTTGAAACCTGAAGGAAATGGTAAATTGTCGAAACGGGATGCTGATTTAGGCGGTTTCCCGGTGTTCCCCATGGAATGGACAGATCCTCAAACGGGGTCGGTTTCCAAAGGATTTAAACAAGAAGGCTATCTGCCTGAGGCAACCTTGAATTTCTTAGCCTTTTTAGGTTGGAATCCAGGTACCGAACAAGAATTATTCAGTTTGACGGAATTAGTGGATGCTTTTTCGTTAGAACGCATCAACAAAGCTGGAGCCAAATTTGATGTCAATAAAGCCAAATGGTTCAATGAGCAATATTTGAAACAACAAGCACCGGAAGTATTGGCTAAGGAGTTTTTGGGACATTTACCTGCTGATCAAGGTTTAGCATTTGTTTCCCTATTCTTAGATCGAATTACTTTTCCGCAAGAGCTGGCAATATTGGTTGCTGCATTTATTGCAAAACCGGCTACATATGATGAGGGAGTCATACAAAATAAATGGAACGCAGAAGCTGAGAAAGGTTTACATATATTAGCTGAGGCATTACCTGCAGTTGCTGTTTGGCAAGCCGACGATATCAAACATGCGATTCATGAATCCTTGGAAGCTGCGGGCATCAAAATGGGTAAGGTCATGCAAATATTACGCGTTGCCTTAAGTGGGAATGGTGCAGGTCCTGATCTGATGATTTCGATGCAATTGTGGGGGAAAGATCAAGTGATTGAACGATTAGTAGCAGCTTTGAAAACATTTCCAAGCAATAATTAATGAAAGCAAAACCGAAAGCCAAGGCACCTAAAGTTCATCCTGATTTAGCGGGATTTGAAATGAACATTGATTCATTTGGCCAAATTACGGCCAATTTAGATCGTGATGCGTTGAATGCATTTTTAGATAAAGAAATGCCCGAAGATAAAAAACTTAAATCGAAGAAAGATGAAAGTAAGTAAAGAGGATGTAGTTAAAATTGCCCATTTAGCCCGCTTGGACTTGAAGGAATCAAACGTTGGCGAAATGCAAGATTCGATCAATAAAGTGTTGGATTGGATGGAGGCATTGAATGTTGTCGACACGCAAAGTGTGGCTCCTTTAGCTCATATGACTTCCGCATTGAATCATTTCCGGGAAGATAAGGCTATCTCGACACTTCCGCGCGAAAAGGCTTTAGCCTTAGGGCCGGATACCAACGAGCAATATTTTAAAGTGCCACAGGTAATCGAGTAATTACCCGATGTAATATTCCAAGGCTTTTTTCATTTCAGCCTTGGATACAGGAATGTCATATCCACAATCACCGATGCCCGTTAACAACGAAAAGCGTATTTCTGATCCTTTGTTTTTCTTATCTTGAGCAGTTAATTGGATAATCGCGGGGATTTCTTCTGCCTTGATTTGAATACGGCCATAGGTTGCAAAAAGCATCGCTTCAATGGCTTCTAATTCTTCGGCCTCAATTAGATTTCGTTGAAATGCTAAATAGGCCTCAGTTATCATCCCCACTGCGATAGCTTCTCCATGCAAAACGGCACGTTTACCAAGGCCAAGTAAGTAGGTTTCAACGGCATGGCCGAGGGTATGTCCAAAATTCAATATTTTTCGTAATCCTTTCTCTTTCGGGTCTTCTGCGACAATTGCTTGCTTGATTTCTACAGAATGAGCAATTAAATCTGCCAAATCGACTTGTTCAAAATCCAAAGCAGCGATGGTGTCCCATTTTGCTGCGTCTCGAATTAAACAATGTTTGATGATTTCCGCAAATCCAGATCGTTTTTGACGGTCTGGTAAGGTTTGGATAAATAAAGGGTCAATCAAAACCGTCTTGGGTAATTGAAATACGCCTATGTGATTTTTTAATCCATGAAAATCGATGCCTAGTTTTCCTCCCACGGACGCATCAACTTGCGATAACAGGGTGGTTGGAATTTGAATGAAATCAATGCCGCGCTTATATGTCGAGGCACAAAATCCTCCCATGTCACCAATCACACCACCACCTAGGTTAATCACGAGGCCATGACGGTCCATGTTGGCACGTGTCATTGCCTGCCAAATTTTCTCGCAAGTAGCTAATGTCTTCTGCTCTTCACCGGATTTGATGACGATTTTTGTAAAAGAAGCTGGAAGCAAAGATTGAATGCGTGGTAAACAATGTTTTTGTGTCTTTTCGTCCACAATAACGGCGATGTGTGAATAATCGTGTTGGCTTAAAAAGCTTGATAATGTTGCAGAAATTGCGCCGATTTGAACTGACATAGTTGATTTTATTCAAAGGAAATTCAAAAATACGATGATTTTACTAAAATAGACGGATTGTAACCTGAATTTTGGTTTTGTGGTGTGCTTTTTCTTGCCTAATTTTGTCGCTGCTTGGGAATACCCAAAACTAAGAAATCATATGAGAGAAATTCAATTTAGAGAAGCCTTACGTGAGGCTATGCAAGAGGAAATGCGTCGCGACGATACTGTCTTCTTAATGGGAGAGGAAGTTGCGGAATACAACGGTGCTTACAAGGTATCCCAAGGGATGTTGGATGAATTTGGTCCAGATCGCGTTATTGATACACCCATTGCTGAATTAGGCTTTGGTGGAATTGGTGTAGGTGCAGCAGCAAATGGTTTGCGTCCTATTGTTGAGTTTATGACTTTCAATTTTTCATTGGTTGCCATTGATCAAATTATCAACTCGGCTTCTAAATTGATGTCCATGTCGGGTGGTCAATATTCATGTCCAATTGTTTTCCGTGGACCCACTGGAAACGCAGGGCAGTTATCCTCTCAACACTCTTCCAATTTTGAAAATTGGTTTGCAAATACTCCGGGTCTGAAAGTAGTTGTTCCTGCAACACCTGCAGATGCCAAAGGATTAATGAAAGCTTCTATTCGCGATAATGATCCTGTGATTTTTATGGAATCTGAGTTAATGTATGGAGATAAGGGATTGGTTCCTGATGGTGAATATTTGATACCGATTGGTAAAGCAAATGTCGTAAAAGCAGGTTCGGATGTAACAATTGTTACTTTTGGTAAAATGTTGTCACGTGTGGTTTTGCCCGCTGTTGAGGAATTAGCGAAACAAGGTATCAATGCAGAGGTTATCGATTTGCGTACCGTTCGTCCTATTGATTATATTACAGTGGTAGAATCGGTTAAGAAAACGAATCGTTGTGTAGTTGTCGAGGAAGCGAATCCATTATCGGCTATTTCATCTGAAATTGCCTATCATTTGCAACGTTGGGCATTTGATTATTTAGATGCACCGGTTGTACGTGTTAACTCGCGTGATTTGCCATTGCCTTACGCTCCGACTTTAATTGAGGAGATTTTACCAAACGTCGCGCGGACAATTGATGCGGTGAAGACGGTGATGTATCGGAAGTAGTCGCTAGTCGTTAGTCTCTAGTCTGACAAATAAGTTAGTATTTAAAAGCCCTGCTTGGTATTCCAGGTGGGGCTTTGTTTTGGCTAGTCGCTAGTCAACAGTCGTCAGTCGTTAGTCGCTAGTCATCAGTCATTAGTCGTTAGTCGGATAAAATAGTTTGATTATTACGGCTCTGCGTCGAATTTCAAGTGGGGTATTTTTTATTAGTCGCGCTAGTTATTAGGCGTCTGTCGCTAGTCATTAGTCTCTAGTAGGCAGAATATATGTGAATCTCTATTTATGCCTTACTTGGAATTCAAGTCGGGCTTTTTGTTAGATGATAAATAAAGCCTTATATTAATCACATAGTAATGGGCAGCGCATTCTTAGTCTTCGGTCTATTTCCATTGGGACTAGCGACTAGTGACTGACGACTAGCGACTAAGAATTCCTAAAATGAAAAATCCGAAGCCCTGGCGTACACCTTCGGGCTTCGGACTATTTCCATTGGGACTAGCGACTAGTGACTGATGACTAGCGACTAAGAATTCCTAAAACGAAAAATCCGAAGCCCTGGCGTACACCTTCGGACTTCGGACTATTTCCATTGGGACTAGCGACTAGTGACTGACGACTAGCGACTTATAACACATAAATAAATCTCGAACCATCCACATCGATGCCTTCTAGTTTTGTGCGTCCTTTACGCGCTTCTAGTAATTCGGCCGCCTCTTTCGGATTGTTGACCGCTTTGTCATTAATCTTCGTAATGATGGATCCTTTAGATAGTCCATACATCTCTAAGCGACCGTCTGGTAATACTTCTGTCACCTTTACACCCGCGTTGACATTGAATTTCTCTTTATCTGAGCTACTTAATGCACCAAATTTGGCTCCTAGGAATTCAGATTTATAAGATTCTCCTGTTTCTCCTTTCAGTATTGCCGTATTTCCATCTTTATTTTTCAAGGTTACGGTGAAGTCTTTGTTTTGGCCATCACGGTTAACCGTCACATTTAATGTTTCACCCGGACGCTTACGCCCCACGATTTCCATTAATTTCGCGGATGTTTTAATTTCAATACCATCAATTTTGGTAATAACATCATTGATTTTGATGCCTGCTGTTTTTGCAGCAGAATTCTCAGAGAATCCGCCTACATATACACCAGTATTGACTTTTAAGTCTTTTTCGTCAACCAATTTTGAGTTGACTTCCATGATGCTTACGCCTAAGAAACCGCGTTGTACATTCCCATACTTAATCAAATCTGCGGATACTTTTTTAACAATGCTTACTGGTACCGCAAATGAATATCCGGCAAATTGGCCCGTACGAGAGTAAATGGCTGTATTGATACCGATTAATTCCCCCTTCAGGTTTACTAATGCACCTCCCGAATTACCAGGGTTAACTGCCGCATCCGTTTGAATAAATGATTCTAAAGGATTAGATGCCTTGTCGTCATCACGGTCGATGATGTTTTGACGACCTTTAGCAGAAACTATCCCCGCAGTAACCGTTGATTCTAAATTAAATGGATTTCCTACGGCTAATACCCATTCACCCACTTTCAGTGCATCTGAATCCCCAAACGTTAAGAAAGGTAGGTCATTTGCCTTGATTTGAATTACCGCTAAATCGGATGAGGGGTCTGTTGAAATCACCTTCGCTTTAAATTCACGTTTGTCATTTAGCATGACGGAGATTTCGGTTGCTTCTGCAACCACATGATTATTTGTGACGATATATCCATCAGCACTGATGATAACACCTGATCCGGATGCTTCTGCTTGTTGAGGTGCTTGTCGGCGTCCGCCGCCACCGCCAAATGGATCGCCAAATCCGCCAAATAAGTCATCAAATGGACTTGAAAATTGGCGTTGTCTTTGCTCCATCTTGGTTTTGATGTGTACGACCGCTGGAGTTGTTTTCTCGGCTGCGTAGGTGAATTCGCCTGGACTGCCTGCCGCCGAAATATTGGATACGTTGCTTGTGAAAGCGGATGGAGAATCACTGAAACTCGATTGATTCCCTAAATTAAGTAATTGATACGCCCCCAAGGTTACTCCGCTGGATAATAGGGCGATGACTACGTAGGATTTTAATTGATTTTTCATTTCCATCTTTCGATTTGTAAAAGGGTTAGTATTTGAATTACGAATTTAAGCGAAAAATCGTATTAACAGGTAAACGTAAATTCGAATTAACAAGTTTTAAGAATTTTATTTGCCGATAGAAATGGCTATTTTTGTGGCTTCATTTTAGCCCTTATATTCTGATGATTTTAAGTGAACAAGAACAGCTGCGTAGACAAAAGCGACAAGAGTTAATGGCCATGGGGATTGATCCCTATCCGGCTGCTGAATATCCTGTTAATGTACATTCGGCTGAGATATTAGCCAACTACGTTCCGGAAAAAGCAAATTATCAGGAAGTTGTTCTTGCGGGTCGCTTAATGGGTTTCCGTATCATGGGAAATGCATCTTTTGCAGAATTGCAAGACGCTGAAGGGCGAATTCAATTGTATTTCCGTCGGGATGATTTATGTCCTGGAGAGGATAAAACCTTATACAATACCGTATTTAAGAAATTATTGGATATCGGGGATATCATTGGAGTAAAAGGATATGCTTTTACCACACAGGTAGGTGAGATTTCGGTGCATGTGCGTGAGTTTACTTTGTTGTCGAAGGCATTGCGACCTTTGCCCGTTGTCAAAGAGGCGGAAGGCCAAACCTATGATGCATTTTCAGATCCTGAGATGCGTTATCGCCAGCGTTATGTTGATTTAATTGTTAATCCACAGGTAAAAGATATTTTTATCAAACGCGCTAAAATTGTATCGACTATGCGTTCAATGTTCGATGCACGCGGTTGGTTAGAAGTAGAAACTCCCGTTTTGCAAGCCGTTCATGGGGGGGCTGCAGCGCGTCCATTTAATACACACCATAATACGCTTGATATGCCACTTTATTTGCGTATTGCGAATGAGTTGTATTTGAAGCGTTTGATCGTGGGTGGATTTGATGGCGTATACGAATTTGGTAAAATGTTCCGTAATGAAGGCATGGACCGAACACATAATCCGGAGTTTACATCCTTGGAGTTTTATGTTGCCTATAAAGATTACCACTGGATGATGGATTTGACAGAAACAATCTTTCAGACCGTTGCACAAACTTTACATGGTCAAACTAAATTAAAGGTAGGTGAAAATGAGATTGAATTTGCAGGTCCTTACCCTCGCTTGACGATTTCGGGTGCTATCCAACAATATGCAGGTGTTGATGTAGATGCGATGTCGGAAGACGAATTGCGTAAGCATTGCCAAGGCTTAGGCATGGAGGTAGATACACAAATGGGCAAAGGTAAATTGATCGATGAACTTTTCGGAGAAACCGTGGAGGCGAATTTGATTCAGCCGACTTTCATTACCGATTATCCGGTAGAAATGTCGCCTTTGACCAAAAAGCATAGAACCAAAGAAGGGCTTGTAGAACGTTTTGAATTATTTGTAAACGGGAAAGAAATTGCGAATGCCTATTCGGAGTTGAATGATCCTATCGATCAAAAAGAGCGTTTTGAGGATCAATTGCGCTTGGCGGAAAAAGGAGATGATGAGGCCATGGCTATGGACTATGATTTCTTGCGTTCTTTGGAATATGCGATGCCGCCTACCTCAGGAATTGGAATCGGGATTGATCGCTTAACAATGTTAATGACGAATCAAGTATCCATTCAAGAAGTATTATTCTTCCCGCAGATGCGTCCAGAAGTTGTCAAGGAAGTTTCTTCAGATAGTGAATTTGCCAGTGCAGGTGTTCCTGAAATATGGATTCCAGCCTTGCAGAAAATGGGTATTCTTACCTTAAGTCAATTGAAAGAAGCCAATCCAAATAAAGTGTTCAATGATTTAGGCGGGATGCGTAAAAAATTGAAGATTGATGCGGCGATGCCTACGAAAGATGAGGTGATTGCCTGGATTGGGTAATGATTGTTTAATAAAAAAGCCTTCCGAAGAAGGCTTTTTTATTTCTCTTTAACTAGAGATCAATGGGGCAATACTATATATTGAAATCTACTGATTTGCTCTAATCAAATTAAACGCGCGAAAATTAGATTTTCTTTACGTTGATTGCGTTTGCTCCGCGCTTTCCATCAGTTACCTCGTAAGATACTGAATCGTTTTCGCGAATAGTAACACCTGAAAGGCCAGTTACGTGTACGAAAATGTCTTCGCCTGTTTGATCATCAACGATGAATCCAAATCCTTTTGTCTCGTTGAAAAATTTTACTTTACCAGTTTGCATAAAAATAA
>JBEEOB010000056.1:0-40379 GCA_041191865.1 Bacteroidota bacterium | reverse complement strand
ATTGAATATTTTCTCAAAATCTTCGTGTTCCGTTAGGTCATTAAGTGTTAAGTCGAAGTTCTCTTCATCGGAATCTATCCCAAAAAGTTTATTTATTATTTCAGCTCGGTATTCTAAACTTGTGTCAGTCGCTGCATAAACCAAATGCTCACATGGTATGATTTGGAGTTCTTCTTCACTCATTTCTACAGTTACATGTTGGCAAAAAGGACATACAATATTCTCCTTAAAAGGGATTTCGATTGATTTCATCGTTATATAATTTTGATTTCATTTGACATACTTCGAACTATCCGCTCCACCGGTTCCATGTTATTCACCTCCACATCTAACAACCAAGTGCCATCCTTTTGTTCGGATAAAAAATTAGCCGTTGCCGGATAATCATCTTTTAGGAAGAGCATGGCCCGCATGCTTAATTTCAGCTTGATGGGGAATTTGGTGCCAGTCTCGTTGAAACCAAAGACATCCGGTTTCAACAGCAGATGTGCTTCATTAAATTTATGATTTTCTGCTAATATTTCAATGGCACCCATGCGTTCGAGTTTGAAATATTTATTTTGTTGGGATTCGACCTCGAAGGCGCAGAGGGTTTGGTAGTTTTCGGTAAATCCAATCGGCTCGATGAGTCTGTCGGAGATGCTTTCGCTGCTCGCCGACTGGTATTTAAAAATCCGGACTTGTTTTTCGGTTGAAATCGCTTCTTGAATTTGGGAAACGAGTTTGGCTAAATGACCCGCCATGACTTGGTTGGCCCGGGTTTGGGATTCCGCTAAGTAGGGGAGTTTGGCTTGAATGGAAGCGGCCAAGGGGTTGTTTTTGGCAGCGACTGAAAGGGCCTCATGGATAAGTTGGGATTCCTCCTTCGTAAAGGGTTCCGAAATCGCCTCGGAGCGTAAAAAGAATTTATGGTGTGGATCTTTATCTACCTCAAAGCCCATTTCAGCCAATAGATCCAAATAGCGGTAGCAGCTGCGTTCCGAGATTTCCAAGGATTGCGCGAGGCGTTTGATGGATTTGGTAGGAAAGGTTTTTAATAGGGTGATCAACTTGAAAACCCGCAGAATCCGATGTTGGTTGAACATAAATTCGATTTAAGAATCTAAACATACGGAAATGTTTTTTGGGGTTTGGGGGAAATGACTTGATTTGTCAGTGAAAATTAGTCACTAGTCGCTAGTCGGAAATAGTCGCTAGTCACTAGTCGCTAGTCGTTAGTGGGCAGTCCGGAGTCCTAAGTCCGGAGGGTAGGAAGCAGGCGTTAGTCGGAAATAGTCGCTATTCACTAGTCGTCAGTGGGCAGTCCGGAGTCCTAAGTCCGGAGGGTAGGGAGAAGGCGCTAGTCGGAAATAGTCGCTAGTCACTAGTCGCTAGTCGTCAGTGGGCAGTCCGGAGTCCGAAGTCCGGAGGGTAGGGAGCAGGCGCTAGTCGGAAACAGTCGCTAGTCGCTAGTTATCAGTGGACAGTCCGGAGTCGGAGGGGAATTAGTTTGGGTATGATTCAAGTTTTTGGGGTGCGTTATCATAGAAAATCCCTAGAATAAAGCCTAGGGACTAGACGCGAGGTATCGCGTCTCTACACGTATCCTTAATTTCTTGTCATATCGGGTCGCTTTCAAAGTATTGACCTGCGATGTCAAAAGAAGGCTGCTACTTGCCGGAAACAAAATATACACACATGAAAAAAATAGTCCTAGTTCTTAGTTTGGTGGTTGGAAGTTTGGCGGTACATGGGCAGTCGGCCGTGGTGTCGCCCTGTAACGATAGCTTATATACGGTGCTGAAATCACGTCCTATTGCCCAGATGTCGGATCGTGAATTCGCTTATTTTAATCAGAAGGAGAAGGATTGTGCGGAGTATCGCAAGGCCTTGATGCAGGAAGAGGTGAAGGTGGAATCCTTGAATATGGCCAAGAAGACCATGAATACGTATTGGACGGTGGCGATTATCGGGGTGGCGTTGTCGTTGATTCCGTTGTTGATGTTGTAGGAAGGGTGGAGACGCGAGGTATCGCGTCTCTACAATTTTGCCAAAGGAAATTGGAATGAATTTTGTCACTGAAATGTATATCCTGATTTTTGGTAGGTAGGATAAATCCTTTATTTGCAGCTGTTTAATGAATCAGACATGCGAAAAATCGTTTATGGGTTGTTGCTATTTGCCCTGATGGGCTGTCGGCCGTCGACTTTGGAATGGGGGAAAGAATTGTTGGCCGAAAAGAATTACGAAAAAGCCAAAGAGGCCTTGAGTCTATGGATTCAAAGCGATACGACGCGTTGGGATGCGTATTATGCTCGGGCGGAGAGTAATTTGGCCTTGGATTTGGAACAAGATGCCTTGCTTGATTACGAAAAAGCCTTTGTCATGCATCCCACGGCGCAGACCTGTGCGGGTGTGGGGAAGGGGTATTTGGGAAAAGCGGATTACGAAAAGGCCAAAGCCTATTTCAATCAGGCTATCGGGATGGATCGCAGCCATGCGGAGGCCTATTTGGGTTTGGGAAATGTTTATTTGCAGGAAGAGCAATGGGATGAGTCCCTGTTGTATTTGAACCAGGCGAAAGAACGCTGGAAGGATACGCTCCAGGAGGAATTATCGCTCGCCTACATGAAGGTCTATTTTGAAAAGAAGGAGGATGAGGCCTGCTTGGAACAGGCAAGCTTATTGAAGCGTGCCAAAGTTCCACCATCCGAGGCATATGAATACGCAGGGCAAGTGTATACCCGCCAAAAGCGTTATGCGCAAGCGCAGAAGGAGTTTCAGAAAGCATACGCCATGGACCCCACGAACATTTTCGCTTTGGCCCTCTTAGCCGATGTGTTCTCCAAACAAGAAGATTTTAAGACCGAAATCATGCTTCGGACGCGCATTATCCGCCAAGCGGAGGAACATCCTGCGAAAACGGAATTGATTGGGATGTCCTATTTTTATCGGGGTGTTGCCAAAGATCATGCCGGGGATATCCAAGGGGCATTGGAGGATTTAGACAAAAGTATTTCCCTTTCGGATGAACATGCCTGGGCCTATTTCAGCAGGGCCGTGGTGAAGATTGAACGGAAGGATTTGTCGGGCGCCTTGCTTGACTACCTGCGAGCCACCAACTTAGAACCTGATGTAGCCTTCGATGATTATTTGAAGGAAGATCCTAAGTCCTTTTCGGGTTTTTTGGCCTATGCGAAAAAGCGGGGTGTTAGTATTTGATGTCTTTCGCTCCCTTAACCTTTGGCAATCCTCCTCAGGTTTGCCAAAGGTAGTGCTCAGGGAACAGCATGTTGGTTTCAATGTTGATAATTCTTATCAATAAACTGGACAATTTTGTCGGTGAAAATGCCAACAATTCCGATCGGGGATTTTCAAAATTCCCCCAATTTTTTTATCTTGAATAAACAGCCAATAAGCCTATGGACCCACGCATCGAATTGTTTACCATCAAGCGGACGGACGTTCGTGTCTACATGAACCTCGGTTTTGAGGGCGAAGATTTGAAATTTGATGGGCATGATTTGGGAACGACGGTGGATGAACACTGGGGCAGTTCCGAGTATGAATATACGGCGACGGTGTTGGCGAAGGATTTGGGGCCTTTGTATGCGTTGCATGGGATCGTTCCCGGTGAAAAAGAAGCCTTGCTGGAAGCTTTGGCACCTTTGTTTTCAACTAATTCAGGCTATACCCAATTCAAGGCTTACTTGAAGAAGCATGGGATAGCCTTTGACACTTTTACATATTAATATGAGTACAATACAACAAGCAGAAAAAATTGCGGCGGCAGCACACGCAAATACATTTGATAAATTTGGGTCGCCTTATATGCATCATGTGCACCGGGTGATGTTGGCTGGCCAGACCGAAGATGAGAAAATCGTGGGCTTATTGCACGATGTGGTTGAAGATACAGATTGGACTTTTGAGGCACTGGAAAAGGAGGGTTTTTCACATCGGATCATTGAGGCAGTGAAATGTATCACGAAGACCTCAGAGGAGGAAGATTACGAATTGTTTATCGAGCGCGTGGCGCAAAATCCGTTGGCCATTCGGGTGAAATTAAATGATTTGGCAGATAACATGGACATCAAACGTATTCCCGAATTAGGGCCCAAAGATTTCGAGCGTTTGAAGAAATATCATAAGGCTTATCAGTATTTGAAAACCCTGATTTAGATGTGTGAAATAAGCGACAAGATTAAGTTTTGCACCTGCGTCAAAGGTCATTATTCCAAACTCCCACATTACTGGTTGTATTACCGGGTGGGGGAAACGAGGGAGGAGCTTTGTATGGGAGATCCTAGGACTCCGTTTGAATATTTTGTATCTGATTTTAAGGCGAATGAGATAAAATTGGCAGCGCGTTTAAATGAATCTGATGCATTTGATATCCCGATCATGCCAAAGGCAGGGGACCGCATGGAAATTGTGATTAATAATTTGAAGTCGTATGAAGAGCGGGTTGTTTATAGTTTTCGCTATAAAAAACGGCAATGGATGATTGATGAATATGATCCTTTTGAATCGTTGAATCATCGCATCAAAAAAATCGCCAAAGGCCCCATTCGTTTTGAGGATTCTTCGTCAAAATAAATTACCTATTTATCGAATAAGCAGCTGTTCGTTTTCCGCGTAAGTTTGGGTATTAAATCAAAAGACATGGATTATTATAAAAAACAACTCGAGCAAATGAATCTTTTAGCTGCTAAGCTAAAGGCTCAAAAGCGTACGAAAGAAGAGATTTTAGCCGATTTTGTGGGTGCGGGAATACTTGACACCCACGGGAATTTTACAGAACCTTATAAGGAATTGCAAATATTTAAGCGGACGAAGGTATAGTATTTATTAGGGTACAAAATTGAAATATTGAGATACATCATATCGAAAGAAAAACAGCCATCTGCTGCTTCGTTTTTACATACTTCTTTTCGCTTCATCGAATTAAATAGACTTATTTTATACCTTATTGGGTATATATATTAAGTATTTGTTCTTATTTATACCTTTAAAGGTATATTTTATTTAATTTCATTTTGATTATACCCAATAAGGTATAAATTTGATGACATATAATCATGTAAGCATGGAATTAAGTGAATTTGTGAAGCAAAAGAGGAAGGCGGCTCGCATGACCCAGCCTGAATTAGCTTATAAGTCTGGAGTAGGTTTGCGCCTTATTCGGGAGATTGAGCAGGGGAAATCGTCCTTTCGGATGGATAAGGTGAATCAAGTATTAAGTCTTTTTGGAGCTGAACTCGGTGTTGTTTCACAAGTTAAACCACAATATAATGAGGAGCGCGAACGTATTTAAGCAGGGTATTTTCGCTGGTCGGCTTATTCAAGATGATATAGGATATGGTTTCGAATATGACGCTACATATCTTGCATCCGACCAAGCTAAATCCATCAGCTTAACCTTGCCCATGCATAAAGCAATGCATCGTTCTAACGTGTTATTTCCTTTTTTTGATGGTTTAATTCCGGAGGGTTGGTTATTAGCTTTTGCCCAAGAACATTGGAAATTGAATCCACGAGATCGTATGGGTTTATTATTGGCCTGTTGCAAAGAAAATATTGGAGATATTTCCGTTGAAGAAATAAAAGATACAGAAAATGCATAATCGTTGTTTAGCATGCTATGGTTTATTGGATCAGGAAGAAAAGGATTATCATTTGAAATGTAGTCGGCGATTTTTCTCTCAAGATACCGCTCCCCTTTGGTCATTTGATCAACAGGATTTTCGGGATTTTGCTAGTGAACATGTGGAGCGAAAATGGGCAATACCTGGTGTGCAACCTAAATTGTCAATTCAATGGAGTAATCAAAACAGGGCCAATCCTCGCATTACATTAGTTGGGATGCTGGGAAATTATATTCTAAAACTGCCAACAGAAGCCTATCCATCTTTGCCTGAAGTGGAGGATTTGACCATGCACTTGGCAAGTTTAGCTCGAATTGATGTAGTTCCCCACACGTTAATTCGTTTAAATTCGGGCGATTTGGCCTATTTGACCAAACGAATTGATCGGGAAGGGAAAAAGAAATTGGCGATGGAAGATATGTGCCAGCTCTCTGGTCGGTTAACAGAGGATAAATATAAAGGCTCAGTTGAACAAATTGCCAAAACAATTCTTCGGTATTCAGCCAACCCTATGTTGGACATATATAATTTTTCAGAGCAGGTGGTTTTTGCCTATTTGACAGGAAATGCGGATATGCATTTAAAGAATTATTCATTAATAGAATATCCGGATCGAGGGTATTTGCTTTCTCCTGCCTATGATTTAGTAGCGACGATTTTGGTCAACCCAAAAGATTCCGAGGAATTAGCTTTGCCTTTGAATGGCAAAAAGAAACGGATCAAAAGAACTGATTTTATTCACCTGTTTGAGACTTTTGGGTTAAGCGCGAAACAACAGGAAAATATATTTAAGAAATTTGTCGCTGTTCAAGCGGCTTGGTCAACGTGTATTGCTGATAGTTTTCTTTCGGAGGAAATGAAAGTCAGCTTTCAAGAATTAATTGATGCCCGTATGCGTATTCTTTTCCCTTGAAATTGGAAATTCTCACTGCATCCACCCCTCCATCACCGCCGCCGTCTGCTCACATCCTTCATCCAGCATCAAATCATGCGATCCACCGTCAATAATCTCAATCGGAGCAAGGTAATGTTTGGCGGTTTCTTGAAATTCATCCACGCTGATGAGTCCGTCGGCAGATCCACCGATGACCAATACCGGGCAATCGATCCGATGTGTCACCGGGATGAAAAGGCCTAAATAGGCAAGAAAGGATTCGGCGCAGAGTTTGGGTTTATAGACTTCCGCCAAAGGATTTTCGTTGAAAAACAGTTGGCTGTATTGCTGAAAGGCTTTCAATAGGTTTCCCTGCAACAAATAGGGGATAGCCCCTGGAAAGCGGAAAAGGGTCCGCAAGCTTGGCCATAATACCCCGCTCGGTGGAACGGATGCAAGCAAGATGGCCTTTTTGGCCTTACCCGTTTTCAAATAGCGCTGAACAATCATCCCACCCATGGAATGGCCGATCAGGATGGGGGCCTCGGGCAAGTCATCCACAACTTTTTTGAGTGCTTGGACATAGTCGGCCAACGAAAACCTAATCGCCTTTGAACTCCCTTCTTGGGCATGTCCGGGCAGGTTAATCGCCAAACAGGTGTAGCCTTTGGCCTCAAAATATGGGATGAATCGTTCCTCCCAGCACCAAGCGCCATGACTCATTCCATGCACGAAAACGAGGGTTTCTTTCATGCGATTGGCGTCTTACTCACGTAGTTTTTGGGCAAATGCTTCTTCAACTGATTTACGAATAAATGAAAGTCGACCGTAATCGTATGCCGCGGCGTTTTGATCTGATTCAAATGCGGATGCGTAACTTCTCGTTGGCATAATTCCGCAATGTTTTTCGGTCTTTCCCAAAGTCCCTTGATCGCCCGCGCCACAATTTTACTCTGCAATTCCGCTCCGGGCCAAATGCATCCCAATGGCTGGAACATGCCCACAAAAAACAAGTTCTCGTATTTCTCGTGCAGCATCTTCAAATACAAGGGCACATCGCCCTCACTGTAATTCAAGAAGCTTTTTTCAAAGAAAGGATGCTCCAAAATATAGCCCGTGCAGGCAATCACCACATCAAATTCTTCCTGCGAGCCATCTTTGAAATGCACCATCTTCCCATCAAAATGATCGATGTCGGGTTTCGGGAACACCTTCCCATGCCGCAGTTTGTACAACAATTCATCATTGATCGTGGGATGTGTCCCCGTAATCGCATGTTCCGGTTCCTGAAGCCCGTAATTTTTATTGGGTCCCAAAAAGATCTTCACCGTCAATTCGGATAAGAAAAACTTCAATTTAGTCGGTAAAAATGCCATCGTAGAGGCAACGATGTCACTCGGTTGGCCAAATAAAAATTTGGGTACGATGCGGTAACCGCGGCGCCAACTGATGCTGGTCTTTTGGCTCACCCGACTCGTTTCCACCGCCACGTCACAGGCAGAATTTCCTCCACCAATCACCAAGATGCTTTGGCCGCGAAAGGGTTCCGCCTTTTTGAAATCATGTGAATGCATGAATTTACCGGTGAACTCACCCGGATACGACGGCATGCGCGGTAACCAGTGATGGCCATTGCAAACCACCAAATGCGTGAATGTTTCCGTTTTGCTTTGGCCCTCATGTTCCGTCACAACGGTCCATTTTCCATCCGCTTCCCGTTGGCATGATTTGACAAGCGTATTAAATTGTATGTATTTTTCCAGTTGGAAATGTGCGGCATAGCCCTGAAAATAGCGCCGTAATTGGTCATGCGAAGGATAATCCGGAATGCCTTTTTCGAAATCGTCGAAGGTGAAATCCGCGTATTGCGACAGGGTTTTGGAAGAAATGATGTGCGTCGTCTCAAACACACTCGAATGGCCTACCTTTTCATTGTAAACCCAATTGCCCCCTACCTGATTATTGAAATCGTAACAAGTAACGTCGAGTCCCTGATCGACTAAATTTTTAACGGCCGTAATGCCAGAGGGCCCTGCACCGATTACACAAACGTTGGTCATTTAGCTAGATAAGTTTCTCAAATATAGTAAAATGACAAAATAATCTTGGTATTTGACTAAATGCTTTGGTATTCCAGGATGCCAACGACCAGGTTGACGACAAGCGCGGCAATGCAGGTGTAGAAAAGGAAATTGCAGAGGCGTTTCATGTTTTGGTCTTCTGGACGGACTTTTTTCCGGTAGGGTGTCATGAAAGGCAAGGGGAAAAACAGGATGGATTGCCAGCCTTGGGTCTTGCCGAGGGAATTAGCTAGGTAGATTTGTATGCCCACTTTTACAATAAAAGCAAACAATATGATAATGCCGGAGCCTGTATGTAGCAGTTGTAAGTTGAACATGTAAACTTCCCCTTAACCTTTGGCAATCCTCCTCAGGTTTGCCAAAGGTAGTGCGTTTAGCGGAGAATTATGAACAGTAAATTGATAAAATAGCAATCAAATTTTCCGATTTATTACGCAGGGAAAATCGTACCTGCTTAAAGGCTTTTCTTTGAATTAGCCTTGCTGATGCGCATGGCCATTTTATAAACGTTGTAGTATTTGGGGTTCAACTTATATTTACTCGCTTTCAAGATGGGATTCGTTGCCATATCGATGCTATCCCGAATGGTTTTTTGAGTATCGCGATTCATCCAAGCTGTCCAATAGTTTGGATTGAGTTTATTCCCATACATCTGTGGATATACGGAGGGCCAAACCCAATTTCGATCCTTGATGGTGGCTAAACGAGTCATGTTGGACCTTAACATACTCGAGTCAGTCGGCAAGGCATAGGAATCTGAGAAAAGCCATTCCTCCAAAAACAATTTTCTGCGAATAGACGGCTCGAGGGGTACCAAATCGTATAATTTCACATAGCCCTTTTCGGCACTGATGCTGCTGTTTTTGTCTTCCACAGCTTTGCGAAAATCCTTTCTATTTAGACCCTCAGGTAAATATGTGTACTCCCGAACGATGTAGGCCGGAAGCGTACACGAAAATAATAAGCTGCCTAGGAACAAGGCAATCAGGGTGTTTTTCATGAGGCTATACCTTAAAAAACCAGGAATCTATTGATAGCCTGGTTTCTTGTCTTTTTTCTCTAATTTTTTCTCTTTCGGAGTTTTCGCGGGTTCTTTTTTCTCCGCCTTCTTGGAATTCATGCCTTTAGCCATGGTGTCGGGGTTTAAGCCTTCAATTTCGGAAATTTATTTGAATTTTCCCCCACTTAACCTTTGGCAATCCTCCTCAGGTTTGCCAAAGGTAGTGCGGAACAGCATCATTTACTAACAGGAAACTGATAATTGATTACACCACCAACAAACCCATGTCCCGCAGTTCCTCCACCAATTCGCCTTCCCAAAAAGCCTTAAAATCACCCAATCCCGCCTGCGAAAATTCCTTTTCGAATTCCTCGAAATTTCCCGTTTTTTCCGTGCTCAAGGATAGTTTTGGTAAGATGTATTCCAACCAAGCTCCCAGCTTTCCAGGTACCTCCAATTCCACTTCCTCGCGGCCGGAGCTGAATGACAGGGTTTTTGCAGCCTTGCTGTAAAGAGGTTTGGGTCCGAGCCAACAAATTTTGGCATTCGCTTTCGGCATTTTTTCATCTTGCGCAGTTAAGATGCGCGCAATGTAATTTTTCGGAATCTGCGTCCGCGGAATTTTAAATTCAAACCACTCCTGCAGCGGCATATCCAACCCGATGCCATGCATGTAATTAAACAAGGATTTTTTCAGCCCCTCACTGAATTGCGCATGATCCGTGCCCGTCGGGTCCGCATGCTCCAAATCGTTATTCGCAAAACTCCCCGGTTCAGGATTCAAAATTTGGATGTGGTAAGCGTCTGGATTTAGCCCCACTGGACTGTGGGACGTCAAGGCAAATTGATGCCAAAAACCGGAATGAATCACCCCGTTTTCAACGAGTTGGCGTACAACTTCCAACGAATCCACCGTCTCTTGCGCCGTCTGCGTAGGAAATCCATACATTAAATAGGCATGGACCAAAATCCCCGCTTGCGTAAAATGATCCGCGACCTGGGCCACTTGGGCCACAGAAACCCCTTTATCAATCAATGTCAGCAATCGATCCGATGCAACTTCCAAACCTCCCGAAACGGCAATGCATCCCGAACGCATGAGCAGTTGGCATAAATCTTTGGTAAAACTTTTCTCAAATCGAATATTTGTCCACCAAACCACCGTCAATTCCCGACGGATAATCTCAAGTGCCACATCGCGCATTAAGGCAGGCGGCGCGGCTTCATCCACAAAATGAAATCCATTGTTACCCGTTTGGGCAATCATCGCCTCGATGCGATCCACCAAAAGCGGTGCCGTCGTGGCTTCGTAGTCTTTGATATAGGATAGCGAGATGTCGCAGAACGTGCATTTGCCCCAATAACAGCCATGGGCCAGGGTCAATTTGTTCCAGCGCCCATCGCTCCACAAGCGATGCATCGGGTTCGCGATCTCAATGACCGATAAATATTGATCTAACAGCAGGTCCGAGTAATCCGGTATACCCACATCTTTTTGCTTAACATCCGGATCCTTTGACCCATTCAGGTAAGTGACCGTGCCATCGATGCAACAAAATGTGCGTTTCAAATCCTGCAATTCCCTTGTTCCCTGTAGATGTTCCAAAAGGTTCAGCAAAGGCGTCTCCCCATCATCCAAGGTGATGAAGTCGACAAATTCAAACACCCGCGGCTCTTGCAAGGAACGTAATTCCGTGTTTGCATAGCCACCGCCAAAAGCAACTTTAATCTGTGGATGGTGTTTTTTGATCCACTGTCCACAACGCAAAGCACTGTATAAATTACCCGGGAATGGTGCCGTAATGGCTACCAAATCAGGTTTTTCCGCCTCGATTTTCTCAGCAAGAATGTCGACTAATAGCTTGTCAATGTAGGTTGGTGGCGCTTGCAGCGCCTGATTTAATTCATGAAAACTAGAGGCTGAACGGCCGAGGCGCTCTGCATACCGACTAAACCCAAAATGCGGGTCAACGGCATCGATGATTAAATCCGAAATATCTT
This sequence comes from Bacteroidota bacterium, assembly GCA_041191865.1. Taxonomy (GTDB): domain Bacteria; phylum Bacteroidota; class Bacteroidia; order Cytophagales; family Spirosomataceae; genus Aquirufa. The sequence continues at coordinate 28,796 of JBEEOB010000056.1, read as the reverse complement.
CTAAATAGAGCGTCGCTAAATGCCTGGCTTTATCGCGAACACCCATGCTGCCAAAGGCCCATTCCAAATCCGTGACTTGCTGAAAACGAGAGGCTTCCGGCAGGTAATTTTGCTCGGAAATCAGGTGGGCAAGGGTCGGGTTTTTGTCGTGTAAAAAGGAAATGACCGGATCAATGCTGCGGATGTAGGACTGTTTGAGTCGGAGCATGCGCTCCCCATTTTCATTCAGTTTTTTCCCCGAATCTTCGATGTAGGCAAATATTTCCTTGAGCCCTTTGGCTGAAAAAAGTTTTAAAATGACCTCTAGGCCTAAATCGGCCTGATACGATGCCAAACCCTTGGTATTCATAAAGCCCTTTAAATAGGCCGTCGCAGGGTAGGGCGTATTTAATTGGGTAAATGGCGGAGTAATAAAAAATACCTTGGGACTTTTTGAGTTCATCGACGTCAAAAGTAATCAAAAGCAGTTAAAACAATAGCACTTAACCTTTGGCAATCCTCCTCAGGTTTGCCAAAGGTAGTTCGCAGTTCTTTGATTTCGTATGAACCCACTGATAAAGATTACCAACAAGCTGGTTTTTTCGACCCTGAAATTCTCCATGGAAAAAACTACCTTTGGCAAACCTGAGGAGGATTGCCAAAGGTTAAGGGGGAGGGGAATAATTTGGCCATTTTAAATTGCAGAGAAAACCTTAACTTGCTTTTCAATTACCTCGACCGATGAAAAAATACCTACTAATCTTTGCCTGCCTTTGGGTGCTCAGCGCTTGTACGAAACAAGAAACCAGCCTTTCCGCTTATTTCAATTATTCGGACACCTTGGAATCCGCGGGCGTCAAGATGATCCCCATCAAGACTCCGAAAGGCACCTTCAAGGTTTGGACCAAACGCTTTGGGACGAATCCCAAAATCAAAATTTTATTGTTGCATGGAGGTCCTGCCATGACGCATGAATACATGGAATGCTTCGAGACTTTCTTCCAGCGCGAAGGCTTTGAATTTTACGAATATGACCAGTTGGGGTCCTATTACAGCGATCAGCCGACGGATACGACCTTATGGACTAATGAACGATTTGTTGAGGAGGTTGAACAGGTTCGGAAGGCGATTGGTGCGGATGCTTCTAATTTCTACATTTTAGGGAACTCATGGGGCGGCATTTTGGGCATGGAATATGCCTTGAAATACCAGAAAAACTTGAAGGGGCTTTTGGTCTCCAACATGGTTGCCAGCGCACCCGAATACGGAAAATATGCGGATGAGGTGTTGGCCAAACAAATGAATCCTGCCGTTTTGAAGGAGATTCGTGCGATTGAGGCCAAAAAAGACTTCGCCAATCCCCGCTACATGGAACTGTTGATTCCGAACTTTTACCACGAACACATCTGTCGCTTGAATGAGTGGCCGGATGGACTGAATCGTTCCCTGAAACATGGTAATAACAGCATCTACGTGCAGATGCAAGGGCCTTCAGAATTTGGTATTGGGGGGTCTTTGGCGAAATGGGACATCAAAAATCGCTTGAAGGAAATCACCGTTCCAACCCTCATGATCGGTGCGAAATATGATACGATGGATCCCAAGGCCATGGAGGAGCAAAGCAAAATGGTTCAAAAGGGGTCTTATTTGTACTGCCCGAATGGAAGCCATTTGGCGATGTGGGATGACCAACAAGTCTATATGAAAGGTGTTATTGAATTTATCCATCAAGTTGACCAACATGAAAAATAACTATTTACTAATCCTGGGTTTTTTGCTCAGCTTCAACCTGCATGCGCAAACCTGGAAACCCTTGTTCAACGGCAAAGATTTGACCGGTTGGCAACATGTAGGCGGAGGCTCCCGCTTTGTCGAGAATGGTTTGTTGGCCAGCAAAGGCGGCATGGGTCTCTTATATTGGACCGGCGGAAAACTGGGCAATTGCCAAATCCGTGTCGTGTACAAAATGCAAAATTTCAATAGCAATTCGGGGGTTTTCATTCGCGTTCCCGCAGAACCCAAAGAGGAATGGATGCCCGTGTTTTATGGCTACGAAGTGCAAATTGACAATCATCCGGAGACTTCGAATGAGGATGAATACCACATCAGCGGGACACTCTATGCCTTTACGAAACCCAAAAGCAAGCCGGGAAAACCGGGACCGGAGTGGAATACGCTCTTAATTACCTTGGATGGTCCTCGGACGATTGTTTACTTGAATGATCAATTAGTCACAGATTACCGCGAAGGCGAACCCGTTCCGCCGCGTAAATTTGATTTTGAGCCCTACCCTGGACGCCGACCGAATTCCGGTTGGTTTGGTTTACAAAATCATGGCGACGAAGATGTCGTGTACTTTAAAGAAGTTTCTGTTAGACCCCTGAAAAAATGAAGCGTTCCGAATTCATCAAAAAAAGCACCCTAGCTTCGGCGGGTTTTTTCATTGTTCCCCGTCATGTATTGGGAGGAAAAGGTTTCGTGGCGCCCAGTGATAAATTGGTCATCGCGGCCATCGGTTGCGGAGGCGAGGGGGATAATGACATTCAGCATTTAGCCAAAACGCCCAATAACAATTCGATCATCGGTTTTTTATGCGACGTGGATCAGCGACAAGCTGCTCCTAAACGCAAGCAATTCCCGAAGGCGAAGTTTTACGAGGATTGGCGGGAGCTATTTGATAAAGAAAGCCAGCATTTTGATGCCGTAACGGTCGCGATTCCGGATCATAACCATGCGGTGGTAGGTCTACGCGCCATGCAAATGAAGAAACATTTGTACTTACAAAAGCCTTTGACGCATGATATTCACGAAGCTCGCATCATCACGCAGGCGGCTTCTAAATATAAAGTCGTTACCCAAATGGGTGACCAAGGTGCTTCTTGTGAAGGGATGCAAACCATGCGGGAATGGATTGAAGCGGATTTGATTGGCCAGATTTCCAAGGTGTATTGTTGGACCGATCGTCCTGTTTGGCCGCAAGGCATATCTTGGCCAAAGACGCCCAGTCGGATTCCAAAAGAACTGAATTGGGACTTATGGTTGGGTACCGCCCAAAACACGAATTACATTGAAAACCTCGTGCCGTTCAATTGGCGTGGATGGTGGGATTTTGGTACCGGAGCTTTGGGCGACATGGGTTGCCACATCATGGGGCCTCCGTTTAAATTATTGAATTTGGGTTATCCGCATGAGGTGTCGGGAAGTGCTTCCACGACTTACAGCGGTGTATTTAAGGAATCCGCCTATCCGGAAAGTGGGCCTATTTCGAGTTCTTTGAAATATCGCTTTACGATGAACAATGGCAAAGATTTGGATTTGTATTGGATGGACGGTGGCATTACGCCGGAGCGTTTGCAGGCCTTGGCACCGGAAGTGAATATGAATGATGCCTTGGGGGATTATCCGGGAGAAAATGATTTTGAGGGATCTACCTTATTTGTGGGGACCAAAGGTGTCATTGCCTGTGGCTGGGGTGGTTCGCATCCGCGCTTTTTTTCGAAGGAGTTGCAAGAGGCAGCCCAACAAATCCCGCAAAAATATCCCCGTGTCAAAGGTGGCATGGATGGCCACTGGTGGCAATGGATCGATGCGAGTATCGCAGGGTATGGCAATATGGAGGTAAGTTCACCTTTTGAAGGTTATGGCGGACCGTTGACCGAAACCGTGTTATTGGGTAATTTATTGTTGCGCAGTTTCAACATCCGCGAGAAGGTGAAACGTATGGATCCGGTATATGGCGCGATGGAAGGCTATGCCTACTCCGGTCGCTACAAGGCGCTGAAATGGGATGGGGCGAATATGCGCGTCACGAATTACGAACCCGCAAATCAATTCTTACAGCGCACCTACCGCAAGGGCTGGGGAGATTTAGTGCTTTAGTTGTTTATACGCTTATTGGAGACCAAAGGTTTGGCCCAAAGACCAATGCTCCCAATGTAAGCCATGCTGATAAACAGGATGCTCATACCTGTTTTTAGGCCAAAATTATCGCCTATTCCACCCACGATGAAGGGGAAGATGGCTCCGCCTACAATGCCCGTGACAATGATGCCGGCGAAGGATCCATGGTTTTCAGCAACCGAGTTCAAGGCCAAAGAAAAGATGATCGGGTACATCACCGAGGCAAAAAATCCGATCAAGGGGAAGGCGATTAAGGCCGTTTGCGCGTCGCCGTATAAAGCAAATCCCAACGAAATCATGGCAAGCAGGGTGAAGCTTGTGAGTACGACCCGACTGTCCAATAATTTCAGTAATACGAGTCCCAAGATGCCGCCGGCTGTCATTAGACCCCAATAATACGCGATGGTATCCGCGCCATGGGTTTGTGGATCCAAGCCGTGGTAGCTTTGTAGGAATTGCGATATCCAGGTCGCGATGCCTTGTTCAGTTCCTACATAGCAAAGCATGGCGATGAAATACAGAATCACGTATTTGTTTTTGAAAAGTTGGAGATGAATAGCCCAAGCACCTGGTTTTTCGTCATCGCCCAAATCTACCTTGGGAAATTTGGTCATGAAACTGATGAGCATCATCAGCAGACTGATCGCGATGAAGAGGAAATACAAGGATAGCCAGGGAAAGGATTGGGCTTGAATGCTGGGATGCGCGATGAATTTTTGGTACACCATCGGACTTAAGAAAGACGCAAAGCCAAAAATCAATTGGGCTAAAACGGAGTAATTGGCATAGTTTTCTTCACCTCCGGCCGTTCGCAATAAGGGATTAATGACTACTTGTAACATGGCCATGCCGCTACCTATGAGGAAAAGGGAAATCAGTGCACTGAGGTAATGCGGCGATAATACGAGAAGCAGGGACCCGGTGGTGGCGAGTCCAAAGGCAAAAATCATCACTTTTTTTTCACGGTAGGTTTCAAGTAAAATGCCAGCTGGAATGGATGTGACACCGTATGCGATGAAAAAAGAAAAAGGCAATAAGGAAACGAGGGTCAGGTTTAGGTTAAAACTACGGATCAAGTCGGGGATGATGGGCCCCATGATGTTCGAGATAAATGAAATGACGAAAAAAGTCAATAGAATTAGTAAAACAAGAATGCGACTTTTCTGCATGAATTAAAATTTCAAATTATAGGCCAAATAGGGAACTGCCGTAAAATCACTTACCGTAGGGGATAGGAAACCAAAATCGATGGCATAGCGGGCACCTAGGTAACGCGCGCCAACGGATAGGATACCGTTGTTTTCATAAGCGGAATTGATTTGTTGGCCTGTCATTGGATCATAGTCGACCGTTTTCGTGGCAAAAAACCAATTCTCGGTAAGTAACATCATACGTTTAGAGATGCGCGTCATCCCCGAAAGCGTGAGCATGGGTTTGTTGGCAAATTTCCAGGAATAATCATTGCTTCCTGAGCCGGTATTCTCTTTAATAGCTCCTAATCCTAGATTTAACGTGACATTGTGTTCTTTAGATCCAAGCGTCAGGGAACCATAACCAGCGCCTACACCAAAATTGAAATCTCTGATCAGTGAATTGGCGAAAATGATTCCACCGCCTACGTGGACGTTTTTGGCCACTTGGTAGCCGATTTTCGGTGTGATGAAAATGGCAAAGGGGATGACGACACCTGCTCCGATGGAGAAATGATCCGTGAGTCCTAGTTGGAAAGAATTTACCAGGAAGTAGGCATTTTGGTAGTACTTATCTCCTTTTTTCAGCGGGATGGCGGATGGGCCAAAAAAGTATCTAGTCGGTTGGGGATTGTTAAACTGGCCTTTTTCATTCAAGGCCTCAGATACCGGCATGCGGTCCACCGATTGAATATTTTCCCAGGGAATGGTCATCTCACCCGTTTCGGCGATATTGAGTGTGATGGATTTGTCGTTTTGATTTTTGAGGATTCCCTGAACGCTGTTGCCTTGTTTCAGTTGGATGCGAACATAGGTGGAATCCTGAGCCTGTGTGAAGTAGGCCAAAAGCAATAGACAACAAGTGATCCAAGTTTTCATTTCAAATCAAGGTAGGATTTTTTTTGATTCCTGACAAATAACCTTTGGCAATCCTCCAAGGTTTGCCAAAGGTAGTGCTGCGTGGGAGAATATGCATCCATGAAACTGATAAGCTTTACCAGTTATTTGGATTTCTTGATTTGTCGGTAAAATTTCGATTTCCCCCCACTACCTTTGGCAAACCTGAGGAGGATTGCCAAAGGTTAAAGGGGAGGTTTTCCTGATTTTTATCACTTATTTAAAATAATTCTAAATAAGCTTGCAAATGCAAGTTGGGTGACGTAGTTTTGGGCTTTATTTATAATTAGTCTAAACAAATATAAGTACATGATCCGCCTAATTTTTCTATTAATTTGTTCATATTCAGTTGTTTATGGTCAGCAGGCTACCTTGGAGGGTGTCGTTCGTGATGCCAACCAACACGTTGTGCCGGGAGTTTCTGTTCGTCTACTCGAACTGAAGCGTGGAAAGCCTTCCGATGCGGAAGGTAGCTTCAATTTTCAGGGCTTAAAGCCGGGTGTATATACCTTGCAAGCCTCTTTCGTAGGCTACAAAACTTTGCAAGAAAAAGTCAACCTTGTCGCTGACAAAACCCTCCACATCGATTTGGAGCTCGTGGAAGCAAGCAATGATTTGAAAGAAATTGTCGTTGTGGGCTATGTGAGCCAGAATGAGAAACCGATTACCATCGGGAAATTACCGATTAAACCGTTGGATTTGCCGCAAAGTGTTGTGACCTTGGATAAGAGTTTGTTGGAGGCCCAACAAGTCAATCGGATGAGTGATGTGTTGATGAACACGAATGGCGTCTATATTTTTGGCGCTACGGGAGGCTATCAGGAGGAAATTGCGGCGCGTGGATTTTCGATGGCCAGTTCGAATACCTTCAAGAACGGTATGCGTTATTCCAATGGGATGATTTCGGAAATGAGTGGGGTAGAGAAAGTGGAAATTTTGAAAGGGAGTGCCGCGATTTTATATGGAAATGTAGCCGCGGGCGGCGTGCTGAATTTGGTGACCAAAAAACCTAAATTCAATTTTGGTGGCGACCTAAGTATACGAACAGGTTCTTGGGGGATGTACAAGCCCTCGGTCGATGTCTATGGTGGCCTTTCCAAAAACATCGCTTTTCGCTTGAATGCGAGTGCTGAACAAGCGAATAGCTTTCGGGTCGGTGTGACTTCTGAGCGTGTTTACGTGAATCCATCACTTTTGTTTAAGCTTGGGAAAAAAACGGAATTGATTGTAGAAGGAGATCATTTGGCCGACCAAAGAACGCCCGATTTCGGGGCTGGGATTATTAATTATCAGATTGTAACTATCCCCCGTGAACGATTTTTAGGTGTTGCCTGGTCTAACATTAAGTCGAGTCAAAGTAGTTTAAACGCGACGTTGACCCATCAATTGAACGAGCAATGGACAATTAAATGGATGAATGGTTTACGTCAAAATACCAGTAATTTGTTTTCAAATACCCGACCGAATGCGGGTTCATTAATTAGCTCGAATGGTCAGTGGATCCGCAATTTGCAGAAATCGGAAGTAGAAGAACAATATGGAATAACGCAAATTGATTTGGTCGGAACTTTGAATCTAGCGGGCATGAAACATCAGGTATTACTTGGCGCTGATGCGGATTTTTATAACACGGACACCTACGCCTACAATCCATTTAATCGCTACGATACAATCAACGTATATAGTAATCCGTCGAAGTCATTGCGCGCGGACCAACCCACCCTGACACCTTTGACGAAAACGGAGGCGCCGATTCGCCGCTTGGGTATTTATGCGCAGGATTTGATCCACATCAATGAGCAGTGGAAGGTTTTGGCAGGACTTCGGTATTCGTACCAACAAACATTAAGTGACGTTTATAACTATACGACAAATAAAACTGCGTCTACGTCCAATTTTGATGGAGCTTTTTCACCTCGTTTGGGAGTCGTCTACAAGCCTAGCCTAAACCATGCTATTTTCGCGAGTTACTCGAATTCCTTTGCCTTGAATACGGGGGTTGACATCAACAACCAGGCTTTGCCGCCCTCGTTAATTGACCAATACGAGGTAGGGGTGAAGAATGACATGTGGGATGGCTTAGTTTCTGTAAACGTTACAGCCTATCGAATTTTGAATAATAATTTGGCCCAAAATGCTTTGCTCAATGCGACGACCTATTCGTATGTCAAAGAAATGGCCGGATCAGTGCAGAGTGAGGGATTGGAGCTTGACTTGATGTCGAAACCCATCAAGGGCTTTACATTTTCGGGAGGATACAGTTTCAACGAAACGAAATATGTCAAAAGTAATACCTACATCGAGGGTAGTTTATTGAAATATAACCCGCGTCACACGGCCAATGTAGGGGTTCAATACCGACATAATGGATTTCAGTTGGGTTTAACGACCGTGTACATCGGTGAGCGCTTTGCGGGCCGGTCAACGCGCGTATTGGTTGCCAATGACGCTTACCGCCTCATCGAATTACCCGGGTATTTACAAGCTGATTTCACAGCCGGATATAGTTATAAAAAAATGTCTTTGCGGGCTCGCGTGGCAAATGTCGGAGATGTCTTGAGTTACAATGTACATGATGACAATTCGGTGAATCCGATTGCCCCACGGAATTATAGCTTAACATTGAGCTATGGCTGGTAATTCCACCTTAACCTTTGGCAATCCTCCTCAGGTTTGCCAAAGGTAGTTGTTTCAAGCATCAATGTTGGATATGAAACTGATTAATAAATTCACTTTGTTGGTAATCAGCTTTTAATGCTAATTCCTTTCCTACTTCCCGACTACCTTTGGCAAACCTGAGGAGGATTGCCAAAGGTTAAGAGGGGAGGATTATTTCGCTATACTTCCCCAGGCTAAATGTCTGAATTTCTCATTGAAGCGCGTGGGTTCTGGTGCAATTTGTAGGAAGACCATGCCGATCATATCTTCCTTGCGGTCAATCCAATACTGCGTTCCAAAATAACCTTTCCAAAAATACGTTCCCGCAGAGACTGTCTCAAATTTTGCTTGCTCTTCGGGATACACATAAACCGTGACGCCTGCTTTAAATTGGGAGCGGCCTGTTACGCCTTTCGCTACGCCATCATTTGTAGCCACGTCGAACAAAGGCTTTTCGATCATCTCAACCGTTTTCTTACTCAAGATGCGTGCGCCATCAAGTTCACCGTAATTCAATAACATTTGGAAAAAACGGGCATAATCATCCACATTGCTGATTACATCGGTTCCTCCCATCGCCAAGGTCGTGTTCGTGTTTTTGTAATAGTCCATTGACATGTCGGCCGAAAAGCCTAATAATTTCTTGCCTACTTCATCCGTATAAACACTTTTCTTTCCGGCTTTATCCTGCGTATATACTTGCGACATGTTTTTCCATTCGTTTGGCGTAACGCCTATGAATGTTCTTGTCATTTTCAAGGGAGTAAAGATTTCTTGTCGCAAAAAATCAGCATAGTTCCGGCCATCCAAAACTTCGATGACCCGTCCCAAAACTTCGAGGTTCATGCCATAGGTCCAGCTTTCGCCAGGTTCATGGACGAGAGGTAATTTAGCCGTACTTTTAATGATGTCGGCCAATGTTAATTTCGTATTTCCTTTAGGAAAGGCAATGGTTACGCCCGCATTCAAATATCCTTCGCGACCTAGACTTGAAAATGGGGGATAAGCAATGCCTGAAGTATGCGTAAAAATGTGCTTCATCAAGATTTTATTCTTCGCAGGTCGCGTGATGAATGCGTGTTTCAAGGTATCATAGCCGACCAAAATTTGCATGTTGGCAAATTCCGGTAAAATTGTTTCCAAAGGCGTATCCATCGTGAATAATCCTCTTTCGAATAATTTAAGGCCCGCAACTCCCGTAATTATTTTAGTCATACTGGCCATTCGAAAAAGATGATCGGTCCGCATGGCTTCGCCCGTCTCCAGGTTCGCCTTGCCAAATGCTTTTTTGTAAGCCACCTTGCCATGGCGTACGATCATGCCAATAGAGCCTGGAATGTGTTGGTTTTCGGATTCTTTTGCCATGAAGGCATCTACGCGGGCAAGACCTTCTTTCGATAATCCTAGTTGGGTCGGTTCTCCCACAGGTAAGTTTTGTGCAAAGCTACCAAAGGAAATGAGCGCAACGACGAGGTAAATAATGTGTTTCATCGGATGGAGTAATTTTGGTTAATCAAGATACTGGTTTTTATAAGAAAAGGAGGACATTGTGTCCTCCTTTTCAACTACCTTTGGCAAACCTGATGAGGATTGCCAAAGGTTAAGTGGGGAATTATTTTTTTGTTTTTTCTCTTGAGAATTGAGTAACCGAATCGATTTTCCCGTCTAAGTTAAATCCGAAAAGTTCTACCAAATTTTTGTCCCAAACTGTGCCATCTTTTAATACACGTTTCTCGTTTGAAAACACTATGATGCCAGAAGCTGGGTCAGTATCCTTCACTTTGAATGGTAAGATAAAACCAGGCTTCCAATCCAATGATTTGTATTCAGCAAACATAGCTGGAACCATATCCTTTGTGAAATTGACAACTGAACCATCGAATCCTTCAATTTTGATGGCATCGGCCATGATCGCTTGAACTGCTTTGACGTCCATCGCATTGTATGCTTTTGCGAAGTTTTCGATTGCTTCGATCTCGCCACGATTTGTGAATTGTAATGCCAAACCTTTTGGATCTGCACCAGGTTTATTTGATAGTAGTTTTCCTCCATAAGTCTTACCATATTCAGCATTGTCAGGAATCGAATAATATTGTTGGAAATTGGCCAATTTCCCTTCTTTGTCCACGAAGAATAATTCGAACAAATCTAAGTTTTGTTTAGCTCCATTTTTGTAAAGACGCTCCTCTGTCGATTGAAGTAATACGACCTCATTTGCTTGGCCGTCAATTTTCAAAGGCACGATCGCCATAGGTTTGTTGACAACCGCTTTGTATTCCTTTTGAGGGTCCTGTGCTTGCGATTTGTATTTTGCAATCATTTCAGCAGACCAAAATTTCGAGTACTCCTCGGTAACATTTGAGTTATATGCTTTTACTGCATCCAATACGATGTTTGTGCTTTTTTCTGATCCGAATTGGAATTGCTTGCCTTCACTTTTGCCAACAAAAACTTTACCAGCTTGTTGTGCATTGACCATAAATGTCGCCGCAACGAATGCGCCCAATAGAATGATTTTTTTCATGTGTTTTTTGATTTATTATTTGAAAAGCAAGAACGAAAGTTTGATTCTAGAATCGAATAAAGCATGCATGCACTTTGTCCCCTTTTGCATTTTTAGGAACAGATTAAAAAGTGGAGGGTCTTGTCTTGCGAAGTCCATCTTGTCCCCTTTTGCATTTTAGGGAACATATTGTACTGCTTTCAAAAAAAAGTAAAGAGGTTTAAAAGGTACTTTTGAATACAAACAAAAAAGCTAGATCATGAAAAAAATTATTTTACTTTTCATCGCGGCAGGTGCATTACTTTCCTGTACCTCGCAAAGTGAACAAAACGAAAAATTAGCAGCAGAAAACATGGCTTTCTATTCGCGGGTTTGGGAAGTTGCGATCAATGAGGGACGTACAAATATCTTGGATACAGCCTATGCGGAAAATGTAGTTTTACATACAGTTCCAGAGACCAAAGGGAAGGCAGCGGCTAAAGCCTATTACGAGAATTATGTAACGGGTTTTTCCGATCGCGAGTTCATCATTAAAGAGACATTTGCCTCCGGAAATAAATTGGTTAAATACTGGCAGTTCAAAGGAAAACACACGGGTAATTTCTTTGGTATTCCTGCGACAGGAAAATCAGTCGATGTGATCGGCTGTACAATAGCAACCATTATTGGAGGTAAGATTATAGAGGAACAAGATTTCTTCGATAACCTAGAGTTTTTAAAACAACTCGGGATTAAACCTTGATTTTAGATGAAGTAGGTAATATGGAAAGCCTAATGCAGTTTGCGTTAGGCTTTTTTGCTTTTGATGTAGGCGGAAGGGGTTAAACCTTTCCGACTTTTGAAGGCATCTATGAATTTAGAACGAGACAAAAATCCGGCATTGGCTGATAGTGCCTCAATCGTATAGCGCTGTGCGTGGCCTTCGTCAATCAATTGGACTACATATTCAATCCGTTGGTCATTTTTCCACTCCCCAAACGTTTTTTGTAAGTCATTGTTGAAATACGCCGATAAAGTTCTTTCGGGAATTTTCAGGTCAAATGACATTTGTGAAAGCGTAAAGTCCTTTTTGATGAATGGCAATTCTTTCAAATAGGCAGTCAGTTGAGCGTCAAACTCGGTATGGCTCTCAGTCAATTTTACCTGTTTGGCAAAACTAGATTTGATTTTTTGAAAGGTTGTGGCATTTTCAAAATCCACGGAATACGAAATGTTTCCGTAAAGTATGTTGGGAAATAGGAACAAAAAGAAATTTTGAATAAAAAAGCCACCTCCGCAAATGCGAAAGAAGTGTTCCTCGCTGAAAATCTCGATGGACGAAAAGCCAAGTATGTCGAAAGGTTCAAAATACAAGGTAATCATGTGGCCAAGGCTTGTTCCTGCGATAATTACTTGAATGCTAATCAAGGTGAAAAACCAGCGTTGAATCATGGGATGATTGCTTGGCATGACGCCGTATTTGGCCAATAAATGTTTTTTGTTCCAAAAGAAATAGGCGATTGATACGCAAGCATAAAAAATTACATGCAGCGAACGACCATAGAGTAATTGTTCGAAGGTTACCCATTGGAACGGAAGCCGATAGTCTTCGGTAAAATTAACGATTTGATGAGCTATTTGTGTTTTATTTGCTAGTGGTAAACTTGTAAACGGCAGTGTCGCAATGCCCACAAATAAGGCCGGAATTAGATGTAAGTAATCAATGGCTTTAAAACCCTTGTGTTCTGAAACGGTTTGCTTGACATAATAGAATAAGGAGGGGCCTAATAAGAAGGAGAGGGGCAAGAAATGGACGAAACAAATACCTTCCCAAAATTCCATTTTGCTGTAATGCAAACCGAAATAGACCATCACCACGAGGTTGCAGCACAAGAAAAAAAGTGCTAAAAAGATGTTTGACCTGTTTAATGAACTTAAGTAGTATAACAGGATAAACGACGTGAAGATGCCGAACACGGGCGCAAGTATTTCCAAAGGGTAAAGTTAATTGAAGACAAGTTAAGAAATTTGTACTGATTTGTCATGTTACTTAGACGTTAAGCTTTGGCAAACCTGAGGAGGATTGCCAAAGCTACGTGCTAGTTAAGTAATTGGCTGGGAATCAAACTGATAATCTTGTCCAATTCAATGATAATTGTCGACGAAGGGCTCTTGATGTCCTTTCCTACCCTTACCTTTGGCAAACCTAAAGAGGATTGCCAAAGGTTAAGCGGGAGCTATTGCAAAACAACTACTCTTCTCAAATCCAATCCAGTCCACCTGCCACAGAGCACCTTGCAAGGAGCTAATCACCACAAAATCGGTCGTTTCTTGATCTTTGTATTCCAAGCCTTTCGCCACGATGATGTCCGTGAAATGCTCCAGGTCATTCCAATTCATGCAGCCAAAACGGATTAATTCCTCGTCCTCTCGCATCGATTTATTTGGAGGGTCCTTTTTAAATTGTGCAAGTCCACCTATGTATTTTGCTTCCAAGGTACTTTTGCGTACCACTAAATTGATAAATTCGAGTTCGATTGCCATGCCCTAAAATTAGTCAGGTTTTGAATACAACTGACAAGGCTTGATTTTCCTAAATTGTCATTTTGATTTGACTGTAGTGCGTTAATATTCAATGATTTGTGTTGCTTGTTCACGCGTAAGTCGGCTTTAAAATGTCACTCAATTTTTGACTTAATTCTGCTTTCATGAAAGTAATTTGCAGCTTTGCACCTCGCTAAAAATAATCCATGAACACTGTATCGGAACGTATCAAAAAACACTTTGAGGGGGATATCCACATCCTATTAATTGTCATTTTTCTAAGCATCATTGGGGTGGTGGTCCAATTTTCCGCCAAAGGACGTTTGACCATGGATGGACCGCTTGCACCCTTGCAGCATCTAGTTAAATCGCTGCTTATTTTAGTCGGCGGATTTTATGCGATGGGGATTTTTTCACGCAGGGATTATTTGAAATCCACAAAATACGTGGACATGGCGCTCTATGGGTCCTGGTTGTTGATTGGATTGGCGTATGTCTATGGAAGAGAGGCGGGAGGAGCCAGCCGCTGGTTGCAGGTAGGTCCATTAAGTTTTATGCCTTCTGATATGGCTAAGTTGTGTTTGACCATTTCCTTGTCGAAGATGTTTGCTGCCCGACAAGCCGATCCGGATGCCTATAATCCATCCGTGCTTATTGCTATTTGCCTGAAGATTGGCGGAACTTGTTTTCTGATTTTCTTGTCTAATTTTTCTACCAGTGTTATCGTCTTTGTTACCTCCATCGTATTGATGATTTTTGGTCGGGTTCCCTACAAAACCATCGCATTGGTCTTTAGTATTTTCGCCATCATGGCTGTGGCGCTGATTTTTTCAGGGGTAGGCCAAAGGTCTGCGACCATTATTAATCGCGTGGAAGTCTATATGAATCGGATGATGAGCCGACAAAGCAAAGAGGAAATTGAAATTGCGGATCAGGGATCAAACTACCAATTAAAACAAAGCCTTTATGCCATTGCTTCGGGTGGAATGCAGCCTAAAGGGCCAGGTAATAGCCAGTTTCGGTTTCATTTATCGCAGGCCGAATCTGATTTTGTCTATGCAATTATTGTGGAGGAATGGGGGATTATTGCGGGTATTTTGCTGCCTGCGATGTTTATGTGGCTGTTTTGGCGCGGAGCATTGGCCATTAGTTACAGTGCTAAACCACTCGGTGGACTGATGTCGGCCGGACTCACTTTCTCCATTGTAAGCCAAGCTTTTTTGAACATGTTTGTGGCCGTGGGAGCTATTCCGGTGACGGGCCAACCGATTCCCTTGGTTTCCGCAGGAGGGACCTCTTTAATCTTTACGATGATTAGTATCGGCTATATTCTTTCCGTGACGCGTGATAAGGAAAAAACGAAACTCGCCCGCTCTTAAGCTTTGGCAATCCTCCTCAGGTTTGCCAAAGCTAGTTTTTTATGTGGAAATTGAAATGGACCTAACTGATTATTAAAATCAATTGATTGATAATCTGATTCAAGGCCGGAAAAGTCTCCTTCAAAACCACTACCTTTGGCAAACCTGAGGAGGATTGCCAAAGGTAAGGAAGCGCTCATACATTGAAATACATCGTCTTTTTATTATTGTTTATCAGCGGCTCGGTTGCCGCGCAAACCCCCATCGATTCCTTGATGCTGCAAGCGGAATCCTTAGGTCTTCAAGCGAAGGATTACCATTATGCGCCGAATGACACCAATGCGGCTAAAATAACGGTCCAACAATTCATGCTGGATCTAAAATTTGGCAAACAACCCCAATTACGCTTTCAAGGCTATGATTTTGCACTTCCCGTGGAAGCCTATAAAATTCGCTATGGCCAACTTTGGAATTCAGCTAAGATTAAAGAATTAGCTAATCGTCTAATTAATGAGCCGAATGAGGTGCGTCAGATCCTTCAAGTTTTACAGGATTCGGTACAATTTAGTGCAGATCAAAAGCAATTATTAATCAAAGCCGCTAATGAATATCGGTGGATTTCGGCCATTAGGGCCAACCGTTCTTTGGTTTTGGTTAACATTCCTTCCGCACAGCTCAAAGCCTATGAATCACACAAGCAAGTATTACATATGCGGGTGGTGCTTGGAAAACCAACAAGGCCAAGTAAAACGCTTTCAAGCAAATTAAAAAATTTGATTATCACCCCATATTGGAGTGTCCCCCGCAGTATTTCCATTGAAGAACTCGTGCCCGAAATTCGGAAAAACATCCGTTATTTTTATGCGAGTCATTTGGAGATATTTGACCAGCATAATCGGAAGGTTGATCCCGAGAAGGTTCCTTGGCATCGCCTGAATAAGAATTACTTCCCTTACTCGATGCGTCAGCGCACAGGCAAATGGAATACGCTCGGAATTTTGAAAATTCAATTTGATAATCCTTTCAAGATGTACCTCCATGATACATCTGAAAAGAAATTATTTGCTCGGGAAAAACGATTCTACAGCCACAGCTGCATCCGCTTGGAAAACCCCTTAAGCTTGGGTTCTTGGCTACTAAAGCCTAATTCAAATGCAATCGATACACTCGATGCAAAAGCTGCCTATTCAGATAAAGCTCCACAGTACCTAAACATCAAACGAAACATTCCGCTTGTGATTTGGTATAGCCAGGTTGATTTTGATGAAAATGGCCAACTGAAATTTTATCCGAATATCTACAAACGCTAGATTTTATAGTATTGCTCCCAACCTTTTCTTGGTGCAGGTCCTACGAGCAATTGATTCGCTAATTTATTGTTGGTAATCAATTTAGTATTCCGATCAAATTCCAAACGAGCATTCAATTTCTGCGCCAAAACCCCCAAAGAGAATACCTGACTCAACGGTCCCGCAATGGCAAAAGGTGATCTGGTTTTCTCTTGTCCCATACAGGCCTTCAAGAAATTCGCATAGTGGTTCGACGGACTCTTCGGAACATCGGGTAATTTCAAATCCTTACCTGCATCGCCTAAAATGGACAATGTAGATCCGTGCGACCCACCCTTGAAAGTTAAGTCTTTGCTGTAAATAATTTTACCTGGATTCAATTTGGCAGGTTGGATTTTGCCATTCCCAGCGGGTGGGATATTGGGATCTAATTCAGAGGTGCCATAATTGGCAGGTACCGGTGGTATGTTGTTTACGCCATCATACCACGTAATATCCATCGCAGGTATATTTTTGCGCGATGGAAATTTAAATTGAATGGTCGATGACATCGGGTAAAAGAAGTCATTGTGCCCATCTGCACGCAACATGTTTATTTCAGTAGGTAAACCTAAATCCAAAAATTCATGCGCTGTGTCCATGATATGTGCTCCCCAGTCTCCCAAAGCGCCTAAGCCGTAATCGAACCAGCAACGCCATTGTCCATTGACAAAATCTTTTTGGTAATCATGGGCTGGAGAAACAACTCCTTGCCAAATATCCCAATCCAAGGTACTTGGAATCGCTTCCGCCGCAGGGAATTTTTTGATGTTGGGATCCCAGCTATGCCAGCGACGTGGAGAATTCATGTGGGCTGTCATCGATGTCACATCTTTGATGATGCCCGCTTCTTTCCACGCTTTAAATTGGAAATAATTGGCTTCCGAGTGACCTTGATTTCCCATTTGGGTAACTAAATTGGGATGTTTACGTGCCGCAGCCATCATTAATTCGATTTCATGAAAGGTGCGAGCCATCGGTTTCTCCACGAAAACGTGTTTCCCCATACCCAAAGCCATCATGGTAATCGGGAAGTGGGAGTGATCCGGAACGCCGATCGACACGGCTTCGAATTGATTGCCCATTTTGTCAAACAATTGACGGAAATCTTGAAAACGCGGAACATCTGGGAATTTTTCCAACACCTTTAAGGTCTGCGGTGCCCCCATGTCTACATCGCAAAGTGCGACAATATTACAAAGACCGGTATTGTATAAGGACATGACATCCAATCCCCCTTGGTTTCCTATTCCAATGCAGGCCAAATTGACTTTGTCGCCCGAATTTTTGGAGATAAAAGCGGGAAAAGCCGCTGCGGAGGTTAATAGTGCCGCATTTTTCAGAAAGGTTCTGCGGGAAGATTCATGTACTTGACTCATAGCTTCTTATCGGTTTATAACAGCTAAAGACCCAATGAATCAAAATTTACTTGAATTAAATTTCAATCGAACAACGCTCTTCAGCACATTGAATTTTCATGTCGGCTAAGCCTAAATCAGATTTCAAAATTTCGCGTTTCTCTTGCGACAATTTGCGAATAATCTTGCCCTCACAAAAACGTCGAACTTGGGTTTCGCTTGTTAATTTTAGGCCAGGCACTTCTGTTAGATTCCCTTGCTCATCTTTGGCAGCCATCGTAAAATAACAAGAATTGGTATGTCGGACGATGCCATCCCGCGGATTAAAGGATTCAACCCGCATGCCTACGATCATGGTGGTGCGGCCGACATAATTCACAGACGCCTTGATTTCCACCAAATCACCCACTTCCACCGGACTTTTGAATTCGACCCCTTCCACCGAAACGGTTACACAATATTGATGACTATGTTTTGACGCACAGATATAAGCTACTTTATCCAATAAGGATAAAATGATTCCTCCGTGGACCTTCCCGCCAAAATTGGCATAAGAGGGAATCATTAATTCGGTATAGGTCGTCTCGGAATCTTGAACTTCTTTGTAGTTCATGGGAAAAATTTTGATGGATAAATGCTTTTAATACTCTGCAAGACTTTGTTTCTTGCTATTTCAATTTTAAAGATAGCCTATTAAATCATGAAAAGAAGAACATTTTTAGCTGCAACGCCATTATTAGGTGTTGTAGGTTCACAAACTTCCGCCGAGAAACCTTTATTACATCATGTGTTTTTCTGGTTGAATAATCCCAATTCAGAAACGGACAAAAAACAATTAATCGCCGGATTAAAAACTTTGAAAGGAATCCCAACGATCAAGCAGATTCACATTGGTACACTCGCTTCTACCGAAAAGCGCGATGTCGTAGATACCTCTTGGGATGTTTCGGAGTTGATGTTTTTTGATGACGAGGCTGGCCAAAAAGTCTATCAGGATCATCCAATCCACTTGGAATTCGTGAAAAATAATGCCCATTTATGGAAGAAGGTGATCGTTTACGATTCGATTAACGTATAGCCGGGGTAAACGCTGCCGGGGTCTTCAGACCCCGGCAGCGTTAGTAAACGGCCGACTATATGAAATCGTATATCTGTTTCTTGATAATTAGACGAAATCTTCGCGCATTGGGGTGAAAACATCGACTAATTCACCTTTTTCGATACATACTGTGCCATGAATAAGCCCTGAGGGAACAAAAAAGACATCTCCCGTACACAACCGTTGCACAACTCCATCGATAGTCACATCAAAAACTCCTTTAGAAACATAGGATGTTTGGGTATGCGGATGCTGGTGCATATCGCCCACGGCCCCCGCATCAAAAGCTACTTTGACAATCATCATGCCGGCATCGTAAGCCATCACCTTCCGTTTGATTCCGTCACCTAATTCAGTCCATTCAATTGCTTGATCTTGTATCAGTGTTTTCATGCATTAATTATTTAGCGAACCTGCCACAATCCATGACTTGACTTGATCTATTTCACAAGTACTCAATTTAACACTGGCAGAGGGCATCGGTTTGTAGCCAGTTTGATGCACAATCGAACCGTATAATTGTCCATTTGCCGCATATTTCTGCACATTCGCATGGGTGGTCAAATCAATGCTCCCCGATGGGCGTGTTCCACTGTGGCAACCCGTACAATTTGTTGCCAAGAGCGGTTGGATCACATTTTTGAAACTGACATTTGTCGTCACACAATTACTTGCGGAAGCATCACATGAATTGTTTTTCGCACCTTGCTTAATCCATGTTAATACATTGTTAATGTTTTCTGTCGAAAGTGGTCCTGCCGGCGGCATCCGGTCTTCACCCGTTTCAATGAGCGATTTGTATAAATCACTCGAAGCGGGATTGCTCACCTTAACTTCGCGCAGGATGTTGGCATAATCCGTCAAGATAACCCCATCTTTCTTTGAAATGGCATCATGGCAACCGCTCATCGCACAGTTGGAGACCAACAAGGGTAATATCTTTTGTTTGAAATAAACCGTATCGGGGCTGCAATTAACAGCGATGGGAGGTTTAATGACTGGCACATCGACAATCGGATTAACGGGATTCGCTGGGTTAAGATCCACTAAAATATTCCCGCTTGGTGCAGCACCTCGTATCCATTTTCGAATAATCGTGATGTCGCAGCTGCTTAATTTACTCGTCGCGGACGGCATCGCTTTGTAGCCTATGGCATGCGTGATGGATCCATAAAGTTTCCCATTTTTCACATAGGTTTGGATAGTTGCGTAGGTTGAAAGATCCACACCAGCCGATGGATTGCTTGTGTTATGGCAAGAAACGCATTGGGTATTTAAGATGGGCCAAACGGACTTGTCAAAGGATATTGCTATCGTATCACAAGTACTGTTTGTGCTAGGTACTTCTACTGCGACCGAATCCACTTTACCCCCTGCTGGAATAATGTTGATGTTTTTGTCCTCTAGACATGCCCAGAGCGAGAGTCCCAGCAGTAATATGAATAATCGTTTCATCTAGCGAATGTTATACTGAAAGGAGCCTTTTACCTTCACTACTTCCGCAATTTTGGCAAAGACAATTTTAGGAATATCAATTTTGTACTCATCCAATTTGATATCAAATTGACAATGCATGTTCAATGTTTTGCCCGTTGAAACGATGGTGCCCTTTAACTCTACCGGCCTTGAAACGCCATGTATCGTAGCGGTTCCAGCTGCTGTAACGGCATAAGTTCCTGCAACGCGTAAGTCTATCGCTTCTTTTATTTTTCCTTTGAACGTCGAGGATGGGAATTTATCTGTTTCCAAATAGTTCTCGTTAAAATGCTCTTGCATCAACTTATTGGGAAAAATGAAATTTGTCACGCGCATTTGAACAGCTACTTCATTCGTCGCGGAATTAATAATGCTTCCCACTTGCTTGTTGACAGCATCGATATCCTCCATGGGTGTCTTGGAAAAAAAGGATACTTCACCCGTTTGGGTTGCGAATAATTGGGCCTTTGCTGATAAACCTACCAGGCAAAGTGCTATGATGAAAAGATTGCGCATTATTTTTTGATTTTGGGCTCGAAACTAAAGGTTCTCGCCATGTTGAAGCCATAAAATAGATCCCCGTTTTGCCAGGTACCAATCGTTTGGCCGATAAAATGTTTTTCAATCATGCCACGGGAATTAGTCACATGTAGCTGGAACACGTGCCCGCCGGTTTCAATGTCGAAACCAATCGCCAATGAATTATGGTAAGGGTATTTTTGGCCCGAAGCTTCTTCGTATTCGTCTTTTTCGATCAGGTTATAATAATATTCCGCCGATAGACTCAAACGATTACTTAACTTATATCGCCCCCCAAATCCCATCGCAGCTTGTGTGTTTTCCATGTACACATTCTCCGCCAAATTATTATGGAAGACGGTAGGCATCACTTGTAGGGATAATTTGTCCGAAAACTTACGGGCAATCAACACCTGGCCCATAAATGTCTGCCGCTGTAAATTATTGTTGAAGCGCATCACCGTCCCC
Organism: Bacteroidota bacterium; assembly: GCA_041191865.1. Classification (GTDB taxonomy): domain Bacteria; phylum Bacteroidota; class Bacteroidia; order Cytophagales; family Spirosomataceae; genus Aquirufa. The sequence continues at coordinate 7,540 of JBEEOB010000056.1, read as the reverse complement.
GACTCCATCGTATAACCCGTTTTCATCGTATTACTCGCGATGCTCCCATAAGCCGTCACGGTCATGGGCATCTTGTTGGATTGACGAATCACTTTGTATTTCACATAGCTATCGTAGGTTTTTTCGATGGTAGACCGACCTGCCCCCACAAGCAAGCGATCCGTCAGCGCATATTCCAAACCGAGTCGAATCCGGGCCTCATCTAATCCCAAAAAATTGTCAATAAAGCCCGAATTAATCGCTCCAAAGCGATGTGAAATCCAGAAATTGAGATGCTGTTTGGCAATCGTTTCCACCGTTTGACCATTTATCAAGCGGGATCCTTTAAACGTGGCTAGGCTGTAATTGGTTTGTTTGGCATCTTCTTTTTCCAGCATGGCCAAGAGGTCATCTTGTGCCTGCAGCTGAATAGATCCTAAAAAAAGCACAAAGGCTATATATATGTTACGCATATACCCGGAGTGTTGTGCCCGTTAGAGCGGTTTGATAAGTCGTTAATGCCTTACTCGTTACGGATAATGCGGTACCCGTTGTACTGAAGGTCGCTCCATGCGCATTGCAATAAAATTTACTTCCATTGTAAATGACCTGTGCTTTTCCCTCGTGCGTACAAATTTGGGTAACAGCTGCGAAACTTGTGGACGAAACACGCGCAATGACAATCTGATTGTAAATGACATATTTGCCTACGGTGTTCAACGCCGCATACGATGCGTTTGAGAGATCTAGGCTAAAATCAACCGCGGACGCAGGTGTTAAGGCCTCATTTTCGCACGAACTCAGCGCACTTGCCCCACAATAAACGGCTAATAAGGACGCTCCTTTTAATCCCATGGATTTCAGGAATTCATTTCGTTTCATTTTCGATTGCATATTTCTTCAGGGTTATATAGATGCAATTTAGGTTTTTATTAGGATAATTCTTTGGGTGTTTCTTATGACCTTCATCAGAATCGACGGCTTACGCGCAAGGGTCCATCAATGCCTTGATTTCGACGATTAAATTTTATGCGATGCGGCCTACACGATGCAGTTAATTATTTCCGTACATTTGAAAAATTTAACTTACATGATCGAGCTTTTCGCACTCCGGTTTTTGATTAATCTGTTTTTTACCTTTTTGGTCATCCGATTTATCTATTACCCCCAATACAAGAATAAGGATTTCGTATTTACCTTTTTCTTATTCAATTCAATCCTTTTTGTGCTTTGTTTCTTGTTGGCAGCGGCCGACTTGAAGTTTGGATTTGCCTTTGGTCTATTTGCCATGTTTTCCATGTTTCGCTACCGGACGGTTACCGTGCCCATAGGCGAAATGGGCTATTTTTTCTTGGTAGTTACCTTAGGTATTATTAATTCCATCGCTTCGTTGGAAAATTATCCCATGCTGATATTAGCGAACGGGCTTCTCGTAGGCGTAACCTTTTTATTAGGCCGATTCCTAACCTTAACACACGAGAACTTTCAGGTATTAACTTATGAAAACCTCGCTTTAGTTAAACCGGATCAAAAGGCATTGCTGCTACAGGATTTAATTGAAAAGACGGGCCAACCGATTCACCGGGTGCAAGTGGTTAAGGTGGATTACCAACGCGGCGTTGCTCAATTAAAGGCCTATTATTATTCGAAGGATAATGAAACCTTTTCTGCTGATGCGGAAGCTTAGCGTACTCTTTTTTTGCCTCCTTTCCCTCCATGTTTCCGGACAGGTTGACACGCTCAGCAATGTTGAGGTAAAGGCTAGTCGGCCGGAATATGGCAAACAGGTCTTTTATCCGAGCGCGAATTTGACCAATTTGGGCGGGAACTTGCAGGATGTACTTGCCAATATTCCCTCCATTTATGTAGCCGGCGACGGGACAATCCAATACCGCGGAAGCCAAAACCTTACGATCTATTTTGATGGAAAACCTTCAGGAATTGTCGCTTCATCCCGGGCGAACGCGCTTAGCCTATTTCCGGCAGATCGCATTGATTACATCGAAATTATCTCTTCTCCAGGGGCTAAATATTCGGCTGAAGGAAGCTCAGGCATCTTGAATATTGTGTTAAAAAAGGGAATGGGCTTCAAGCAAGCGCAAGCCAATGTGCAATGGGGAACACATGACCAACGGGCCTTTTCGACCCGGTATGGGAATGGTTATAAGCGTTTGACTTATGCCGTAGATTATAATTTCAAACAGTCCATACGCGATAATTACCAACAACTTTACCGAGAGAATTCTAGCCTCTATGGCTTAGCTCAAATCCAGCAGGAAACGTTTGAGGTGAATCGGGATTATAACCACGCTTTGCAAAGCCAACTCGAATATCGACTGAATCCCCGTTGGAGTTTAGGAATGCAAGTAATCACCCGCTATTCCAAAGATCACAACAATGAAGTGAGGCAGAATTTATCTCAATTTATTCGTTCGGCAGATCGCTATTATATTCGCGATGCGGACAAGCGGGGCGATGATCGCGGCATGGATGTTTTGATTTCCCTGGGTACGATTGCTAAACAACGGACAAGTACGCACCTTGATTTTTTGTGGATTCGAAACATCGGTTCTGATCAAAACGATTTCACGCAGCGGTATTTCTATGATGGCTTCGATATTCCAAACACGAATTTCCCCAATCGGATTGAACAATCTTCGGCGCTTAGTTCCAATTACACCTTACTTTTGCAAGGAGATTGGGAAACCCAATGGTCAAAAAAACTGCGCCTCGATTATGGATTTAAAGTAACGGAACGCTTATTTGATACGGATTTTCGCTATGAAAAATTTCAAGGGGTTTGGAATCTCGATACCAAACGAAGCAATGCATTTACCTATTTAGAGCGTATTCAAGCTATTTACGGAGCCGCCCGTTATGCCGGGAAAAAATGGGAGTTTCAAGGTGGATTACGTGCTGAGGCCACGCAGGCTAATTTGAATTATGTACAGGTATTCCCTTCTTTTTCCCTCGAACGGGAATTGACGAAAAGCCAGCAAATCGGTTTGCGGCTTAGCTCTCGTGTAAATCGGCCATCGTTTAAGGCCTTAAACCCGTTCATTTCCTTCGCGGACCCCTTGAATTTACAGTCGGGGAACCCGATGTTGCAGCCGGAGCGAACCTATTTGGTGGAGATGGAACATTCCTTGGATGTGGGGACTTTGCACACGACGAATCAGGTTTTTTACCGTCGTGTCAATCAACTGGTTGGTCGGGTAAGGACTCTCCTTGAGGGCGATACGACCCTAACGCGTTTCGAAAACATCTCGCATTCGGAGACTTGGGGACTCGAAAACATTAGCTCAATTAGCCCGATGAAAAATTGGAAGGTGAATGTAACGAGCTCTTTGTACCAGACGGACTTGCAAGGGCAAGTCAAGGATCAAGCCTTAAACTTGAATCGTTGGAGTTGGAATGGGCGTTTAAGCCAAATTTGGAATCTCACACCGCAGGCATCATTGCAGTTGAGTGCCATTTATCAATCGGCTCAAATTCATCCTTTGGGTATTATTCAAGGTTTTTACACGGTCGACTTGGGTCTCAAGCAGGAATGGAAATCCTGGGTATTGAATGCTCGCTTGAATGATGTGTTTAATACGCAACAGACCGTATATGATTCAAGGCCTTTCGGTTTTGTTAATGACCTGAAAAAGAAAAAAGAAACCCGAATTTTCTACATTGGCCTCGCATTTAAACTCAGCTCGAAGAAAAATTCGGGTTTGAAAAATCGTAAATCGGTCAACGAGGACGAAGCCGGAGAAGAGGATTAATTCGCTCCTTTGACACGTCCTTTTTCTGAATCCAATCCGGTTGCACGCTGCCTCGCTCCTTTGATGGCCGCATTTCCAAAACGGTAGGTGAAGTTCAAACGTACTACGCGCGAATCGTTTTTCGGTCGAACCAATACATCTAAATCAGCATATTTGATTGTCACCGGTGGGTTCGAGGTATACAAGATGTCTTGTGCATTTAAGCGGATGGTCGCACGCTTCTTCATGATTGTTTTTTGAATCCCCATGTTCAAGGATCCCCCGGCTCCGAATAAAAAGGCGCCTTCGAGGCCACCGGTAAAGTAATTTCCGCCAAATTCAATTTTGTAGTCTTTCGGTAAGGTAAAGGTGTGATTAGAAGAAACATAGAACATGTTCCCGACCGGCGTAATGGCTGAGCTAGCCACATTGCCCGTCAATTCCGCCCGATTTAAAAAGATATCCGTATTGCTTGTCCACCAATTCTTGATTGGGATCGGTAATGAGATTCCCAGGCTATAGGTAACGCGCTGAGCCATGTTGGCCGTCGTTTGAAAGGTTTTGCGCGTCTCGGCATTTTGTTTTAATAATTGTGTGATAACTTGATCCGTATGCGAGTAGCCTAAAGTCGTCGATATGCCACCTAGGTAGGTGTGGCTTAATTCAAATGAATTAGTCAACTGGGGCATCAACATTGGATTTCCCACATTGTAGGTATAATTATCCAAGAAGAAGACGAAGGGATTCAGGTCTGAATAACCCGGACGGTCGATCCGTCGGCTGTAATTCATCCCAAACGTATGTTTTTTCGACGCTTCGTATTGCAAAAAGGCGCTTGGGAAAAGCTGTAAATAATCCCGGTGGAATGTCATGTCGGGTTCACTGGTGTAGCTGGATGAGGTTCCATCGGCTAATGTCCACTCGCCACGTAGCCCGATTTGATAACTCCATTTTCCAATGGCCCTTTCGGTATTCAGGTAAAGGGCATGGATCTGTTCAGTATAGACAAAACGGTTGCTTTGTCCAGTCAAGAAATTGAAATAAGCCGCTTGTTCCGATTTCGCTCGGAACTGTAAATCATTATCCGTTTGTACCCAAGAAGATTTCATGCCCAGGCTCCATTTAGCCTTTAAAAAGGAAGGGATGACATAGTCAGATTTCAGGGAATATTGATTGATGAAAGAAGCTGAATTTGTTCGCAACAATGAATCCGGATGCACAGGTAGAAAAAGTGCATTTACATAGCGAGAGCGGTAGTTGTTTTGGCTTTCATCCACGAATCGCGCGTAATCCAGGTCAATTGTCAGCTCTCGACCTGTTGAATCGTAAGTGTGCTTATAATTGAAGTTGGTGGCATAATTGAAAAACGGATTTTCCAACGAATTGTAGGTATCTAAGCGGGATAAGACTTCATTTTGACCATTCATCTGAACCGTTTGGTTCAGCCCATTGCTTAGGCTGTTGTAGTTGTAACCGCCGGAAAGTAATATGCCAAAAGTCGTTTTGGGCGAATAATACCAATCGACACCTCCCTTAACTTGCGCATTCTTGTTTTGGTTTGGATAGCTAAAACTTTGTTCCCAGTTTTCTTGTTGGGCCGTGAATTTTCGCAATAAATAATTACGCTCCATGTTCGGTCGGTGACCCACAGAGGCATTTCCAAACCAGTTCCAGCCGTTATTTCGGTAATTTAAATTCGCTCCTAAGGCTTGGCGATTAAAAAATCCTTGCGCGAGCGTGGCATTCGCGGAGCCATTCATGCCGATGTTGGCATTTTTCTTCAATTTGATGTTGATGATTCCCCCTGTTCCTGCAGCGTCATAGCGCGAAGACGGGTTGGTCATGATTTCCAAGGTGGAAATTTGGTCGGCAGGTAGATTCCGTAAATAGTTGGCCAAATCCGTTCCTGTCAAATAGGAGATTTTTCCATCGATCATGACTTTGGCACCTGATTTCCCACGTAGGGAAATGTTGCCGTCTTTGTCAACAATCACACCGGGTGATCGTTCCAAAACCTCCATGGTTGTATTGCCAGCAGCCATGGCGGAATTCTCCACGTTGACGATGGTTTTATCTAATTTTTTTTCGATGAACGGTTTTGTCGCACGAACTTCCACTTCGGCTAATTCTTTGGTTAGCGGTGAAAGTATGAGGATGCCTAGGTCGATTTGAGACGTTTCTGTCATGTTAGGCAAACTCAGTTTTTTTGTGACAAAACCGGTGGATTGAACCTGCAACACGTAATTGCCCGCAGGGATCTTGCTGATTTTACCCAAACCATTTTCGTCGGTCAAAAAACCTTTGTAGAGCGTTGAATCGGGTAATTTTTTCAGGATGGCCGTCGAAAAGGGGAGTGGTTGCTTGTTTGCGTCCTGCAATTGAAATTGCAAGGTGTTTTGTGCAAAAGCGGTACTGGAAATGAGTAGTAATAAAAGTATGAAGCGCATGTAGGCGGATTGAATAAAGCAGTTGAAAAAAAAGCTAGATGCAATTTCCGCCAAATACGTTGCATGGGCAAAAGCTTTGGGATGAGTGGACAAAAAAAAAGCCTGCACGAATCAGGCTTTTTTTAAACGATTAAAGGGGGCGCAGTCGGAAGACCATACCTGGGTTTTCTGTCCCCACGTACAAGTATCCGTCTGTACCTTGTTTTACATTTCGCATGCGGCCTAGGTTGACCAATACCTTTTCTTGTTGGATGACTTTATTGTCTTTGATGATACAACGATTTAGGTAGTTGAAACGCAAGGAGCCAACCATCAAGTTGCCTTTCCAACCTGGGTATTTATCACCTACAACAAAAGTCAATCCTGAAGGTGCTATGGAAGGAATCCAATACGAGATCGGTTGTTCCATGCCGTCCTTTTTCGAGATCGCGGTGATCGGTTTGCCATCGTAGTTGATGCCATAGGAAATGACAGGCCAACCGTAGTTTTTACCTGCTTGGATGATGTTGATTTCGTCTCCGCCGCGAGGGCCATGTTCCGTTTCCCAAATAGCACCTGTGCTAGGATTCAAGGTCAAACCTTGTGGGTTTCGTTGGCCAAACGAATAAACCGTTGGGTGTGCGCTTTTGGCAAAAGGATTATCCGCCGGAATGCTTCCATCGTCCTTGATGCGGTGGATTTTTCCGTTATCGTTGTCTAGGTTTTGTGGAAATACCTTTTCCATGCCGCGTTCGCCCACACTGAAGAAAAGGAATCCTTTTTTATCAAATGCCAAACGAGATCCAAAGTGGTGGAAGGTTTTGGTATACGGTTTCGCCTCAAAAATTTCTTGAGATTCTACCCATTGATTGTTTTTAATTTTACCGCGTACGATGGCAGTTGTCGTTTCTGTTTGTCCAGATTCTGTTTTGAATTTAGAATAAGATAGGTAAACCCAGCCATTCTGTTCGTATTGCGGGTGAAGGGTGATGTCCAATAAACCCCCTTGTCCTTTGGCCATCACGGCTGGTGTGCCCGTGATTACCGTTTTATTTTGTTTTTGGTCTACCCAATACAATTTTCCTGCACGATCTGTGATTAAATAATCGCGGGAAGGCAATTGTGCAAATCCCCATGGGCTTTCGAAACCGGTTGCGATGGTATCCAACTGAATGGTCATCCCCTCCGATTTAAAGATGTTGCTTGAAGGTTTATTGGCAAATTTATATTGCTCCACACCGGCTAAATTCTCGACGATTAGGTCAGCCAATTTCTCGATTTCCTGTGCCGTAAGCACTTCTTTCCAGGTAGGCATGCCTAATTCCGGATAGCCACCCGTGATGCTGGCGATGATTTGTTCTTTTTTATTGCCGTGTTTCCATTGTC
>JBEEOB010000055.1:0-15259 GCA_041191865.1 Bacteroidota bacterium | reverse complement strand
GAAGAAATCATTCTTCAAGATGAGGTTAACGCTGCATTGAAAAACTAGTTTTTTCGTCGGTAATTTATCGCTAGCATATTGAAGTCCCTTTTTCGGGGACTTTTTTTTGTTTACCTTCAACACACATTAGACTAATTATCCCATGGGATTATTTGATTTTCTCAAAAAGAAACCAGCTCCAGAAGAGCAAGCAGACCTCGAACAGGCCTTGGAAAAAGGCTTGGAAAAAACCAAAGATGGGTTTATTTCCAAAATGGGTCGTGCGGTTTTAGGGAAATCCAAGGTTGACGATGCTGTATTAGACGAGCTTGAAGAGGTCCTGTTAACATCGGATGTAGGTGTTGCCACCACGCTTAAAATCATTGAGCGAATTGAGCGACGTGTAGAACGCGACAAATTTGTTTCCACGGAAGAGTTGGATCAAGTCTTGCGCGAGGAAGTGGCTGCATTGCTCGATGAAAACAAATCATATGACATTGAAAATGCGTTTGCGGAGCCTAAACAAAAGCCCTATGTAATCATGGTGGTGGGAGTTAATGGAGTAGGCAAAACAACGACTATTGGAAAATTAGCCTCCCAATTTCATCAAAATGGCCTCAAAGTTGTTCTAGGCGCTGCGGATACTTTTCGCGCAGCTGCGGTAGACCAATTGAAACTTTGGGGGGAACGCGTAGGTATTCCGGTGATTGACCATGGGATGAATACAGATCCTGCATCGGTGGCATTTGACACAGTAAAAAAAGCTGTAGAAATGCAGGCCGACATCGTTATCATTGATACCGCAGGACGTTTACACACGAAGGTGAATTTGATGACTGAGTTGTCAAAAATGAAACGAGTAGTTCAAAAATTCATTCCAGAAGCTCCACACGAAGTATTATTGGTCCTGGATGGCTCCACAGGCCAAAACGCATTCATCCAGGCACAAGAATTCACTAAGGCGACAGAAGTAACAGCTTTAGCTATTACGAAACTTGATGGTACCGCTAAAGGAGGTGTCGTGATAGGAATTTCGGATCAATTCAAGATTCCAGTGAAATACATTGGAGTTGGCGAAAAAGTCTCCGACTTGCAAGTTTTCAACAAAACAACTTTTGTCGATTCCCTTTTCGCCAAAAAGTAACTATTTTTTTTGCTCTTTTGCCCAGGTATCTTTCAAGGTAACCGTACGGTTAAATACGAGTTGGCCTGGTTTTGAATCCCGATCTAAGCAATAATATCCTTTGCGAATAAACTGTACAGCTTCGCCCACAGTTGCCTGAGCTAAACTAGGCTCAACAAACGCATTTTCGATTACTTGTAACGATTCAGGATTAACAAACTTAACAAAATCATCGCCTAACTCAGACGCGTCTTCAACAATCAATAGACGATCAAAAAGTCTAACTTCCGCTGGAACAGCATGTGGAATAGAAACCCAGTGTATGGTTCCTTTCACATGAATTCCAGAAGTATCTTGTCCTGATTTGCTCTCGGGAATATAAGAAGCATGAATTTCGTTGACAGAGCCGTCGGCATTCAGCTCGAAATGTTCACAAGTAATAATGTAAGCCCCTTTCAAGCGGACCTGCAATCCTGGACCTAAGCGGAAAAATTTCTTAGGAGGGTCCACCATAAAGTCTTCGCGCTCAATGTACAATTCACGCGAAAATGGCACAACACGCTTGCCCGTTTCAGGATCTTCCGGATTATTTTCAACCAGTAAATCTTCCGTTTGATCCGCCGGATAATTCGAAATAACCAATTTCACCGGATCCATAACAGCCATGACGCGGTCGGCGATTTTGTTCAAATCTTCACGAATACAGAATTCTAGCAAACTTATATCAATCAAATTATCGCGTTTCGCGACACCGATGCGCTCACAAAAATTGCGAATGGAAGCGGCGGTATACCCCCTTCTTCGTAGTGCAGAAATAGTAGGCATACGCGGATCGTCCCACCCGGATACAACTTTTTCGTTCACCATTTGTAGCAACTTGCGCTTACTCATCACCGTATGTGATAGATTTAGGCGAGCAAATTCATATTGATGCGATGGAAATATTTCCAATTTATTGATAAACCAATCATACAAGGGACGATGTACATCAAATTCCAAGGTACAGATCGAGTGTGTAATGCCTTCCATGGAATCACTCTGCCCATGTGCAAAATCATACATCGGGTAGATACACCACTGATTACCTGTACGGTGATGAGGCACATGGCGGATGCGATACATCAAAGGATCGCGCATGTGCATGTTGGGATGTGCCATATCAATTTTTGCACGCAACACTTTTGCTCCATCGGGAAATTCACCATTACGCATCGCAGCAAACAATGCTAAATTTTCATCTACTGAGCGATCGCGGAAAGGGCTATTCGTTCCAGGACTTGTGGGAGAACCCTTCAATGCTGCAATATCTTCCGCCGAAGAATCGTCCACATAGGCTAAGCCTTTTGTGATTAAGGAAACGGCAAATTGATAGATTTGCTCGAAGTAATTCGAGGCATAAAGTTCATTCTCCCAGGCAAAGCCTAACCAAGCAACGTCCGACTTAATCGAATCCACGTATTCCGTTTCTTCCGTCATGGGATTCGTATCATCAAAACGCAAATTCGTTTTTCCTCCAAATTTTTGGGCCAATCCAAAATTCAAGCAAATGCTCTTCGCGTGACCAATGTGTAAGTAGCCATTGGGTTCCGGTGGGAACCGCGTAAAAATTCCCTGCGGATATTTACCTGCAGCGAGGTCTGCCTGAACTATTTCTTCTAAAAAATTCAAAGATTTGGATTTGGATTCTTCCATGAACGCGTTTGGTTTGCTTGAATGAAAAATGTAGCAACAAAATTAAACATATTTTAGCTACAATGTACACTAAAATACGAGATATCACGTTACTAAAAAAATGCCCAAAAGCTACCAATTAATAATTTTTCTATTTAATTTAAAAAATAATTTTTAACTTGGCAGTTGAAAAAGTAACCAAAAGTTTTTAACCAGAACATCTACTCAATTATTCCTTATCATAATGAATAAATTATTCAAATTTTCTCTCTCGATTGCCATGACACTTGTTAGTGTATTCGCATTTTCGCAGACAACACCCCTCATTAATGGCGCCTCAAACGTTAAAATGAATGGAATAAACACTTATTCTGTTTTCTTTAAGGTTTCCGGCTGTGCCTCAGGATATGATTGGTCGGCAAGTAATGCTGCAGGTCAAACATCAGACATGGCAACAAGTTGGGATCTAAGCTATGGTTCGAGTGCCACGGACACTGTCTCAACAGTTGTGTTGGGTAGTGGGGGTAGTAATGCACCTTGGCAACCCGACCCTAAGAGTCAATACCAATATACCGTCCAGTGTGTTGGAGCAACGACACCTTCAGATCCTAAGGCAACGGTTCAAATATATATGTTACCAACAAATGTAAACGAATCGGCAAGACAAGTTACTGTTGATAGTCGCACATGTGCTTACATCGAAAACCCAACAGATGCCGTTGTGAGATTAAAAGCTGATGGTTGCTATGATGAGGTTGAATGGACTAAGCCTGGTGGAATTACAGAAGTAGTTTGGGCTGAATTTGATGGAATTTTGACCTTGAGTGGCGATTATGCCGAGGGAACATATTTGGCTAAATGTAAATTCAACGGTCTGTACCAAGACAGTAACAATGCTATCGTAACGGTATATCCAGAGTCTCAACTTGGAGGAGGTTTGTTCGTAGGTAAAGAATTTTACCCGCCAAGAAATTTAAGACTTTCTTCAACAGCTGCCTTAGGTGGCGGAGATTGGACAGAAATTTGTAATGGAACATCTATCGATCTTAAGCCTGTTATGTCGGCTGCATATGATGGAAAGATGTCATACCAATTTTTCTATAATAACTCAGCAGTAACTGTAAACAATACAGGTGTATTGAATGCAACAGGATCAGGAAACTATTTTGTTCGAGTTTGGTCGAAAGGTGGACCAGGCGTATGCGGGTTCTCCGATTCGAATGTTTTTAGCATTAACAAAGTAGAATTAGACAAACCGGTCATTTTAGGAAACAATAAATATTGTTTAGAAGGTGTGACAACATTGAATGTAGATTCAACTAGTTTGATCAAGCAACAAGGTTATTTAATGCCTGCTAAACCGACAGCCCCATCATCATTCAAATGGTATGTGAACGGCGCTGAACAGACTAGTTTAGGAAATCTATCTACAATCAAAGCAAATACAAATATTTCCGTTCAAGTAGCTTATACAACAAACTACGGATGTAATTCAGCTCTTTCTGACGCTGTTGCAGTAACAAACTTTGAGCGCCCAGCAACGCCAAGCATTACCGCAAAAACCAAATTAGGTTGGTGTTTTGGAACCCCAATTGCTGCTGTTCTTGAGTCTTCAGATTTAGCTGATGGCTTAGCAACTAAATATGAATGGAGTAATAACACAACAAGCAAAACAGCAAACATTGACAAAGATGGAAGCTATACCGTTCGTTTAATTAATCCGGACGGTTGTTATTCATTGGCTTCAAGCCCAGTGGTCATCACTGTATTGCCATTGCCTGCGGCACCATCAATTGCAACGGTTAATGCTGCTTCACCCTATTTCTGCGTTAAGTCAGAAACAGGTACCATCAACACAGTTAGCTTAGTAGCAACATCAACAAACGATGTTATCTGGAGCACGAAATTTGAAGGTAAGGTATTAGCAGATGTTAAAACAAGCGGAAGCTACACAGCGACTGCTCGTGATATCAATGGTTGTATTTCATTGAATTCGAACATCATCAAAGTAGTAGCTCAACCTAATCCAGCATTAGCATCTGATACGAAGATTGTTAAAGAAGGCGTTTATACGTTAAAAGCAACAAATTTCCCGTCTGCAGCTACAGTTAACGCAACAGGTGCTGGTGAGTATGTTTGGAAATTCGGCTCAGCTTTATTGACTCCGAAAACGTACATTTCGAAAGTTAAAACGGCCGGCGATTACACCGTTGCTCGTAAATATTTATACACAATTGAAGGCACTCCTTTAACTTGTATAACGGATGCGGTTAAGTATACATACACAGTTGATCCAGACTATTCAGGAGTAGCCGTTTATCCAAACCCAATTACTGCAGCATCTAGCTCAGATTTAACAGCTAAAGTTCAAATTCAAATCTTAGAAGATTGGACAAATGGAGAAATCACACTTTATGACATGGTAGGTCGTCCAGTATACGCAGGTAAAATTGCAAATACAGATGGAACTTCAATTCTAGAAGTGAGTGGATTAGCAAATGGAATCTATATTTTACAAATCAAAGCTGATGGCGGTAAATCGTTCGTTGGTAAGGTCATTGTAAATAAATAAAAACAAAGCCTTTTAAATCAAGCCGATCCGAAACGATCGGCTTTTTTTATGATGAAATATTTACAATACCTCTTATTGCTCATAAGCATTCCTTGCCTATCCCAGTGGACAAAGGTTGAGATACCAAGTCAAGCGTCATTCCGGGCATTAAAAGCGCGTGGGCCGCAGATATGGGCTAGCGGGACCCAAGGAACAGTCGCTCATTCTCGGGATGCGGGAAAAACATGGACATTCAAGCAAATTCCTGCCGCGGAAAACCTTGATTTTAGAGATCTTGCAATCCTAAATGACGAGGAAATCTTGCTGATGAGTGCGGGTCTATCTGATGATGGGAAAGCCGTCATCTTCCAAACGATGGATGCTGGGAGAAATTGGAATGAACTATTCAGAAAAAAAGAACCCGGCTATTTTTTTGATTGTATACATTGGGATAGTGAAAATAAACAAGCATGGCTTTTATCCGACCCCATCAATCAAAAACTTACCATTTTTTCATATCGGAATAACTCCTTCCAAAAACTCGATGCAAGTAATACTCCAACCTTGCAAGCAAAAGAAGCATTTTTTGCGGCGAGTGGTTCAAGTATGATGCAGGTAAATAACCAACTTATCTTTGTGGGAGGCGGTGCAGATTCACTTAAAATTTACACCTACAATATCCACAATAACACTTGGGAAACGACTATTCTAGGCATTCTCTCGGGGGAAGCCAAAGGCTATTTTTCAATAGGAGCAAAAAACAAAAAAGATTATTGGGCTGTTGGTGGAGATTACCGAAAACTAAATGAACTTTCGATTCCGATAATCACGACAAAAGATGGAGGGCTACATTGGAAAATAATACCAGATACCCCCAAATTTTACATGGAAAAAGTAATTTGGGCAAAACCATATTGGATTATTTCAGGTCCAAGCCAAAGTGCAGCATATCATGAACAAAGTAGACAATGGAAAAGCCTTGGAAATAGCTCTTACCACAACATCATACAGGTAGGAGATACAATTTGGGGTATAGGAGCGAAAGGCCAATTAGGTTATATCAGCCTTTCGTCCATTAATGACCTATTTCTTTCTAAAGAATAATGAAATCGGTGTCCCGTCTAATTTGAAATGCTTTCGCATTTGATTCTCTAAATAGCGTTCGTAACTCTCTTTTATATACTGAGGTAGATTACAAAAGAAAATGAATGTTGGATAAGGTGTGGAAACCTGCGTACAATATTTAATCTTAATGTATTTACCTTTCCATGCAGGTGGCGGATAATTTTGAATCACTTCAAGCATGACATCGTTCAACTTCGAAGTCGAGATCTTTTGTGAACGATTTTCGTACACTTCAAGCATCATTTCCAATACTTGGAAAATACGCTTTTTCTCCATCACCGAAGTGAAAATTACTGGCATATAATTCAAGGGTGCCATACGCTCTTTGATGGCTTTCTCCAACTGAATAGCGGTATTCGTATCCTTGGCAACTAAATCCCACTTATTCACCATCAATACAATACCCTTCTTCGCCTTATCGGCCATACTCACGATATTCATATCTTGAGCCTCAAGTCCAGTTAAAGGATCAATGGTTGTAGCATCAATTAAAATAATGGCAATATCACATTCTTCTAAAGCCTTAATAGAACGCAATACAGAATAGTATTCAATGTTATCATCTATACGTGCTTTTCTTCGTATCCCTGCCGTATCGGTAATGATAAAATCCTTCCCATATAATGTGTAGCGGTTTTGGATGGCATCACGTGTTGTTCCTGCCATATCAGTAACAATCGAACGATCCCGGCCTAACAACGCATTCAAAAAGGAAGATTTCCCTACATTCGGCCGGCCAAGGATTGCTACACGCGGCACACCTGCCTCTGGATTTTCGATACCTTCATCTTTGAAATGGGAAATCATCACATCCAACATATCCCCCGTCCCACTACCACTTTCAGCAGCAATTGGATATGGTTCTCCTAAGCCCAACTCATAAAACTCGGCAGCTGCCATTGCTTTTTCATTGGTATCCGCTTTATTCGCTACCAATATTACGGGCTTCTTAGAGCGACGTAGGACATTGGCAAAATCCTTATCTAAATCGGTCAATCCTGTCGTACAATCGACAACAAACAACAATACAGCTGATTCTTCGATCGCCAATTCAACTTGTTCACGAATCGCGCCTTCAAATATATCTTCTGAACCATGTACATACCCACCCGTATCAATCACAGAGAAGAATTTACCCGTCCACTGGCCATAACCGTAATGTCTGTCACGCGTAACGCCTGACATGTTATCCATGATGGCTTTTTTCTGTTCAATTAAACGGTTGAACAACGTTGATTTGCCCACATTTGGGCGGCCTACTATGGCTACAATATTTGACATCTGTCCTATAAATTAATCGGGTGAATACCCGAATGATCGCAATTTATCTGCTTTTGCACGCCAATCTGGCTCTACCTTCACAAACTGCTCTAAAAAAACTTTTTTACCAAAGAAAGCTTCCAAATCGGCACGCGCCTGAATTCCTACTTTCTTTATACTCTCTCCTTTATGCCCGATAATAATAGCCCGTTGAGAAACCCGTTCTACATAAATTTCGGAGGCAATGCGTAAAATAGTTGGCTCATCTTTAAACGATGTCACCACAACTTCACAAGAATAAGGAATCTCCTTTTTATAATTCAAAAATATCTTTTCCCGTATAATTTCGGCAGCAAAGAAACGTTCTGTTTTATCTGTTAACTCATCTTTATCGAAAAACGGGGGATGAACCGGCAAATTTTCGACAATATGCTTGAAGATTTGATCTAAATGAACCTGCTCTTGTGCAGAGATCGGCAATATAGGTTTTCCGGGAAAAATACCTTGCCAATACGCCATACATGCTTGAAGCTTTTCTTCCGAAACTAAATCAATCTTATTTAACAACACAACAATGGGTGTTGCGGTATGATCTTTCCAATTCGTCAGAAACTCCAAATCTTCATAGGTATCAAATACATCCGTTACATATAAAACAACATCCGCATCTTCTAACGAATTCTTCACAAAAGCCATCATGGACTTATGTAATTCATATTTTGGCATTAATACACCTGGTGTATCTGAATAAATGATTTGATATTCATCGCCTTGATACTCACCATTCAACATACCTAAAATTCGATGGCGTGTTGTTTGGGCTTTTGAACTTACGATTGACAGACGCTCTCCAACCAAAGCGTTCATCAGCGTACTCTTGCCCACATTGGGTTTGCCGATGATACTTATAAAACCTGCTTTATGCTGCTGGGCCATGTCAAATAATAAATTCCCCGAATGGGATATTGTGAATAATTTAACAAAGATACTTGTTTTTCCCGAAAAAACCCTGCATATTTGCACTCCAATATATCGCGGGGTGGAGCAGTTGGTAGCTCGTTGGGCTCATAACCCAAAGGTCGTCAGTTCGAGTCTGGCCCCCGCTACTAGAAAAAAGACAAGCCGAAAGGCTTGTCTTTTTGTTTTTAGCTATACTCGAATAAGCCATGTTTGTCACTTATGTTTTGTATTCAGCAAAATTCAATAAACTGTATATTGGGTATACAAATGATCTAATCAGTCGATTCAATTCTCACAATGTCCTAGCTAAAACTGGCTATACCGTTCGATACAGACCTTGGGAGGTAATTCATAATGAATATTTCGAATCGAAGACGGAAGCTTTGAAAAGAGAGAAAGAATTAAAATCAAGCAGGGGCCGCGCATTTATTCGAGGAATGATGAAATAGCTCGCTGGGATCATATCCGTCAGCTGACGGACGTCAGTTCGAGTCTGGCCCCCGCTACTAGAAAAAAGACAAGTCGAAAGGCTTGTCTTTTCGTTTTTTAAGCTAACCGCCAATAAATCCCCTTTAGCCATAAGAGTAGAAATTTCGCAAAAAACACGACCACTTAATAAATCTTTCTTTAGGTAGGCAAATCAATTTCATAGGTTTGTAAGGAATTGCTTACGAAAGACCAATGAAAACTACACTGAAACTACCCGACCTACAAACATGTTTAATTGCAGATGTCTTGTACATCGAAGGGAAGAGTAATTACAGCATCATCTACAGAAAGTCTGCCGGGCCTGTTACCATGGCCAAAACACTTAAAAAGTTCGAATCTGAATTAAGACTACATCCGTTTTTACGGATACACAAGTCTTACTTAATTAACAAAGTACAACTCGCGCACAATCAGCTTAGTACCCAAAATACACTTCAATTATCGGATGGGACAGAATTACCCGTATCGAGGCGAAAACGAGACATCATCAAAAAGAGTTTATAAAAAAAGGGCTTCCAAACGGAAGCCCTTTTCATTATACATAAGCAATTGATTATTTACCCGCTGGCGCAGCTAACAAATCAAAGAATTGATCCAATTTTGGAGTAACGATAATTTCCGTACGACGGTTTTGCTTACGACCAGCACGGCTATTGTTTCCTGATTGTGGCTCAAATTCACCACGACCACCTGCAGTCATACGCTCTGGATCAACACCAAACTTCGTTTGTAATACACGAACAACAGCTGTCGCACGCATCGCACTTAAATCCCAGTTATCCTTGAATTCTGGTGTAGAGATTGGCACAGCATCCGTGTGCCCTTCAACCAAGATATCTAAGCCTTTGTGATCATTTACTACCTTAGCAACTTTAGCTAAAACAGCCTCTGCCTTTGTATTGACACGAGCTGATCCAGAAGCAAACATTAATTTGTCTGAAATAGAGATATATACAACTCCTTTTTTCACTTCAATCGAAACATCTTCATCATTTACATCAGCCAATGAACGCTTCAAGTTCATCACTAATGATAAATTAACGGAATCTTTCTTTTGAATAGAAGAGTTCAAGTCTTTGATGTATTTGCCTTGCTCATTCAAAGCATCCAAAGATTTACGAATACTTTCAGCACCTGATTTATTGATAACGGATAAGTCAGATAAACGATCCAATAAATTGGTATTCGTTTTCTTCATGTAATCCAATTGCTCTTGTAATGATTTTAATTGGCCATTTTTTGCTTCTAAATCCGCATCGCGCTTCTTAACCTCACCTTGTAAACTTGCTGTCAATGATTGACAATCAGCCAAGTCAGATTTAGCACGTGCAACAGCTTGATCACTACTTGCTTGCAATTCCGTTAAACGCGATTGCAATTCTGTCATCTTTTTCTTGCTAGCACAAGAGGTAAACAAAAATGGCAATATCGCCAGTACCCAAATTAATTTTTTCATAAACGTATAATTAAAGGAATATGGTAAATAAGTATTTTAACAAAAGTAAAAATCAAAAATAGATATTTTGTCCTGAATAACGAAAATTTTAGAAAATATACCCATTTTTTGTAATCGTAGCCTGTGCAATTTGACGCCTTGCTTCAATCAAATTCTTCGCATCTATTTTTGTAAATCGCTTTAAGCCCAACAAAAGGACGTTTAATTCATCCCCTTTTGCGAAGCCCATAATCACTTCTTTGCCCGCATTGGCAATTTTGTCTATCGCTTCATGCAGGTATACCAAGGCACATTCCCGAGCAATTTGATGTTTTTCTTCCCCATCTCTCAGCATCAACTTGTCGACACGAGCCAAAGCAGATTCCGCAACATATACTTCAATCATCATATCCGAAATCCCCATAAGAATTTCTTGTTGGTGCTCAATCTCCGTCGTAAACTTCTGAATTGCCGCACCAGCTGTCATTAAAATTGCCTTCTTCGCATTGGCAATCACTTTATATTCCTTACCAAAAATACCTTCTGGAACTTCTGTTGAGAAATCCGGGACTCCTAATATCTCTTTTCCTACAGCCATCGCAGCAGGCATCAACTCGATTTCCCCCTTCAAGGCACGCTTTAATACTGTACCTATTGCCAACAAGCGATTGATTTCATTGGTCCCCTCAAAAATCCGGTTAATTCTGGAATCCCGATAAGACCGATCCATCGGTGCTTCTGCAGAAAATCCCATCCCGCCATAAATTTGAACACCTTCATCCGCTACATAATCCAATACTTCAGAACCATGCACTTTCAAAATGGCACACTCGATGGCAAATTGCTCGACACCCTTCAGTTTAGATTCTGCATCAGCCATTCCAGCTGCCTTCAAACTCGCAATGGATTCATCAATGTTTTGACCAGCCCGATAACAGGCAGACTCAGATGCAAAAGTCCGAACAACCATGTTGGCAAGCTTCGCTTGTATTGCCCCAAATTCATGAATTGACTTACCAAACTGCTTACGTTCAATTGAATAATTCGTCGCTAAATTAATAATCCCTTTTGCCCCTCCGATCACCGCCGCGGCTAATTTAATCCGACCAATATTCAAGATATTAACCGCAATCTTAAAGCCTCCCTCACGCTTAAACAACAAGTTCTCAACAGGCACCTCACAATCTGTAAAGAAAATTTGGCGCGTTGAACTCCCTTTAATACCCATTTTATGCTCCTCCTCATTCATGGAAATCCCAGCAAAGGTTTTCTCCACAAGGAAAGCTGTCAAGTTTTTATCATCGTCAATTTTGGCAAACACAATGAACAAATCCGCAAAGCCTCCATTCGTAATCCACATCTTCTGCCCGTTCAACACATAATGTGTCCCCGCTGCATTCAATTTTGCTTTTGTTTTCGCCGCATTGGCATCCGAACCCGAATCAGGTTCAGTTAAACAGTAAGCCGCTTTCCAAGCACCCGAAGCAAGTTTTGGTAAATAAGCTTTCTTTTGCTCCTCAGTGCCATAATAAACAATCGGTAAGGTTCCAATTCCGGTATGAGCCGACAACGCTACTGCAAAGGAGTGTCCACCTCCGCAGGCCTCCGCAACCAACATCGATGTATTAAAATCCATACCAAAACCACCAAATTCCTCGGGAACAGAAGTACCCAACAAACCTAATTCACCCGCTTTATCCATCAAACCGACCATCACGGAAGCGTCTTTGGCAAAGTCAATTTCATCCAAGATTGGATGGACTTCTGTACGTATGAAATCCAAACAAGTTTGGCTGATCATCCGCTGCTCTTCTGTAAAATCCTCAGGAATAAAAATTTCTGATGGCGATAAGGCACGAATTAAAAACTCTCCACCTTTAAATGCATTTGAACTACTCATGGCTATTGCTTTAATTTGTTTGAAACTGATTCAAATATGGTATCAGACTCTTCGTCTAAAATTTTATTAATCGATCCGATAACCTCGAAAAAATCGGCCAGTTTTTCCTCCCCTATACGCTGGTATATCAAGTCATTAAATATCAAAACCCCTTGCTTTGCTTGATCACGCTTCTGCTTACCTAAGTCCGTTAAAAAAATCTTCACGACGCGTTTATCCGCAAAATTAGCTTCACGGCGAATCCACTTCTTATCTTCAAGGGTTTTTAACATGCGAGTCAAGCTCCGAGATTCGAGCCCTAAGGCAGGAGCAATTTTGGTAGCAGAAGTGCCTTCCTTGTCAATGTGTAACAACACATAGCCAATCGCCATGGTCATATCAAATTGTGCGGAATAGGTATTGTACATGCGACTAATCGCATACCAACTGGATTTAATCTGGAAGTCAACGGTTTTTTCTGCTTTCATAGGGCTGGTGGTATGCAGGCATACCTTTGTAAATTTGAAACAAAAAAAAATAGGATGCAAGCATCCTATTTTCAAATTTCTATAAAAGTCAGATTATTTGATTCGATTCCCTCGCATCCGCTTGCTACTTACTTTCAAGCCCGAGAAAGACGACTTCATAATCAATAAACGTACTTTCTTTTTGTTGTACAACAAATATTTGTTGCCATCATACATCAAACGTGAGAAAGTTGGACTTCCTGATTCATCCACGAGTTGGTAATAATATTCGCCTCGTTCACCCAAGACAGGTGCAAAGTGCAAACTTTTTTCTTCACCAGCGCCAGCTTCAAAGGAAATCAACAACTGATCTTTGGTCTCTTTCACCAACACACCAGGTGTCTCTTGCTCCAAACTCACTCGGTTAATAGACTTGCCGTTAACAATAGTGATTTTGCCGGATTTAACATTCGCATCAGAGGCATTCAATTCTCTTTCTAAAAACAACGCATTGTCATTGTAAAACTGAATCTTATCCAAGGGCAATTGATTTTCTTTGATTAAAGTCATCAATGAACCTGTCAATTGCGTCTTTTCTGAACATGAGCTCAATAAAATAACGCTTACAAATAATAAAACGAGCTTTTTCATAGAATTAGTTGACGCCTTCCGCAAGAATTAACACTTTATTGTTTAACACTTCAACGACTCCTCCTTCAATTTGAAAGACCTCTTTGTCAGCAGATAATGTTCCTTTTTCCAAAGTACTTACCAATGCCGCGTGATCATTCAAAATCTGAAAAGAACCATCCACGCCAGGTAAAGTCACCACAGAGGCTTCTCCAGAGAAAACTTTACGATCGGGTGTAATAATTTCTACAAACATATGATTTCTTATTTAGCAGCTTCTGCTAGTAATTTCTCTCCTTTAACTACAGCATCTTCGATGGTTCCAACCAAGTTGAAAGCCGCCTCAGGTAAGTGGTCATATTCACCATCAATGATTGCATTGAAACCTTTGATCGTGTCGTTGATATCTACTAGAACGCCTTTTAAGCCTGTAAATTGTTCCGCAACAAAGAATGGTTGAGATAAGAAACGTTGAACACGACGTGCGCGTGATACAACCAATTTATCTTCTTCTGATAATTCATCCAAACCTAAGATTGCGATGATATCTTGTAATTCTTTATAACGTTGCAAAATCTCCTTCACACGTTGAGCTGTATCATAGTGAGAATCACCTAATACTTCAGCAGATAGAATACGAGATGATGAATCCAATGGATCCACCGCAGGATAGATACCTAATTCAGCAATTTTACGAGACAATACCGTGGTTGCATCTAAGTGGGCAAACGTCGTTGCCGGCGCTGGATCCGTTAAGTCATCGGCAGGTACGTAAACTGCTTGTACCGAAGTAATCGAACCACGCTTCGTCGAAGTAATACGCTCTTGCATTGCTCCCATCTCAGTCGCCAATGTTGGTTGGTAACCTACTGCAGATGGCATACGACCCAATAAGGCAGATACCTCAGAACCGGCTTGCGTAAAACGGAAGATGTTGTCGATAAAGAACAAGATATCACGTCCTTGACCTTCGCCATCTCCATCACGGAAGTGCTCAGCAACTGTCAAACCTGACAAAGCCACACGTGCACGTGCTCCAGGAGGCTCGTTCATTTGACCGAACACCAAGGTTGCTTGAGACTTCGCTAATTCTGTTTGATCTACTTTCGAAAGATCCCACTCACCAGCTTCCATCGCATGCTTAAATTCTTCACCATATTTAATAACGCCAGACTCAATCATCTCACGCAACAAGTCATTTCCTTCACGCGTACGCTCACCAACACCTGCAAATACAGATAAACCTTCGTAAGCTTTCGCGATATTGTTAATCAACTCCATGATTAACACGGTTTTACCTACACCGGCACCACCGAACAAACCAATTTTACCCCCTTTTACGTAAGGAGCTAATAAGTCAATTACTTTAATTCCTGTAAATAACACTTCTGTTGTCGTTGCTAACTCGTCAAACTTCGGAGCTGCACGGTGAATCGGCAAACCCTTATCTGATTTTGGTTGCGAAATACCATCGATAGCATCCCCAACTACGTTAAACAAACGCCCTTTGATACCTTCACCAGTTGGCATGGTCATCGGAGTTCCTTTGTCAATTACCTCTTGACCTCTTTGAAGACCTTCTGTTCCCTCCATCGCAATCGTTCTTACACGATCCTCTCCTAAATGTTGTTGAACTTCTAAAACAAGTTCCTGACCATTTGATTTGGTAACAGAAAGAGCGTTTAAAATC
>JBEEOB010000054.1:0-28308 GCA_041191865.1 Bacteroidota bacterium | reverse complement strand
ATCAACAAATGACATCAACCGATTACATCCGCCTAGAATCTGAATACGGTGCCCATAATTACCATCCCATTCCCGTTGTCCTTAACAAGGGCCTAGGTGTACATGTTTGGGACGTTGAAGGCAAAAAATACTTCGATTTTTTATCCGCCTACAGTGCAGTTAATCAAGGGCATTGCCACCCACGGTTAATTCAAGCGATCACGGAACAAGTCCAAAAACTCACTTTGAGTTCGCGTGCCTTCCACAATGACCAATTGGGGTTGACGGAAAAGAAATTGGCGGAGAAATTCGGATACGAAAAAGTATTATTGATGAATACCGGTGTTGAGGCCGGAGAATCTGCCATTAAATTAGCTCGAAAATGGGCCTATGAAGTTAAAGGAATTCCAACTAATCAAGCCCAAATCATCGTGGCAGAAGGAAATTTTTGGGGAAGAACCATTGCGGCAATTTCGTCCTCCACGGACCCAAGTAGTTATCATAACTTCGGTCCTTTTGCGCCTGGATTCATCAAAATCCCCTATAATAACTTAGCTGCCTTAGAAGAAAAATTACAAGATCCGAATGTGGCAGCCTATATGGTTGAACCCATCCAAGGCGAAGCCGGTGTGATGCTTCCAGATCCTGGTTACTTGAAAAAAGCCGCAGACCTTTGCAAAAAACACCGCGTATTATTCATCGCCGATGAAATTCAAACGGGTCTCGGTCGGACTGGAGCCTGGCTTGCCTGCCACCACGAATTCGTACATCCTGATATTCTTTTATTAGGTAAAGCATTATCTGGTGGATTCATGCCCGTATCGGCTGTATTATGCAGCGACGAAATCATGTTGACCATCAAACCGGGTGAACATGGCTCTACCTTTGGTGGAAACCCATTGGCCTGTGCCGTGGCGAATGTGGCCATTGATATTCTAGGGGATGAGGACTTGGTAGAAAATGCTGAAAAGCGGGGAAATCAATTGATGAAATTCCTCCACACCCTGAAAGCAAAAACAGCCCTTATCCGCGAAGTGCGTGGCAAAGGACTTTTGTGCGCGATTGAAATCAACACGGAAGAGGATAGCCCAGTCGCTTGGGAAATATGCATGGATTTCATGCGCGCGGGCCTTTTGGCGAAACCAACCCACGGAAATAAAATCCGATTAGCTCCCCCATTAACCATTTCCAAAACCGAAATGGATCAAGCTTGCGAAATCATCGAAAAAGTGTTCTTGGGTTATTAACGGACTTCAAAACAACGCATCGATATTCCCCCATATACGAGTTGTTCATAGGTCGTATAGACTTGTTCGTCTTTACGTGCCAGCGCTAAACTGTACAACAATGGGATGTAATGATCCGGCGTAGGAACTGCATAGCGACCTCCCGGCGCGCGTTCATAATCGAGTAGTCCCTCAACATTTTTGTCTGCAATCAATTTCGCCGACCACACATCAAACTCCTGTGCCCATTCGTAGCCGAAATTCTCTTGACCTGAACTCAGATTTGGGATACTCGCTTGCAAATTGTGTACAATATTCCCACTACCCAAAATCAGCACACCTTTCTCCCGCAAAAATTGCAATTCCCGCGCTAAGGAGATGTGATAGGCTAATGGCCTCGAATAATCAATCGATAACTCAAAACAAGGGATATTGTGCTGCGGAAACAGGTGACACAAAACAGTCCATGCCCCATGATCCAACCCCCACTCGGTTGTAGGCTGCACCGATTTTACCTCGTCCGCTAAAGCAGAAGCAAAAAATGGACTACCCGGTGCCGGATATTGGTATTGATGTAGTTCGCGAGGGAATCCCCCAAAATCATGAATCGTTTCGGGATTTGGTGAGGCTTGTACAAAACTACCTCCACGGGTCAACCAATGCGCCGAAACTACAAGTACAGCTTGCGGAGGGGCGATAGAAGCACCCAATTGGTTCAAAGATTGCGTAAATGGATTGTCCATTAACGCATTCATCGGACTGCCATGCCCGATAAACCAAACGGGCTGACGATCCGATGAACGTAATTCAATGGGTAAAATCGACATGTTAGCGATTCATAGAAACCAAAAACTCTTCGTTGTTACGCGTACCTTTCATTTGCTGTTGCAAGAATTCCATGGCCTCTACCGAGTTCATGTCCGACATATGCTTGCGCAAAATCCAAACGCGTTGCAATACGGCTGGATCCATCAAGAGATCCTCACGACGCGTACCTGAAGCCGTTACATCAATTGAAGGATAAATACGGCGGTTGGCCAATTTACGATCCAATTGTAATTCCATGTTACCCGTACCTTTGAATTCTTCAAAGATGACCTCATCCATTTTAGAACCTGTTTCAATCAAGGCCGTTGCAATGATGGTCAATGAACCACCATTCTCTACATTACGAGCCGCACCGAAGAAACGCTTTGGTTTGTGTAAGGCATTGGCATCCACACCCCCAGATAAAATCTTACCAGAAGAAGGAACAACCGTATTATAAGCACGCGCTAAACGCGTGATTGAATCCAATAAAATCACCACATCGTGACCACATTCCACCATACGTTTTGCTTTTTCCAAAACCAGGTTAGCCACTTTCACATGACGCTCTGCTTGCTCATCAAAAGTAGATGAAATCACCTCAGCACGTACGGAACGTTGCATATCGGTCACCTCCTCCGGACGCTCATCGATCAATAAAATGATCAAGTAAACCTCAGGGTGGTTACGGGAAATCGCATTCGCAATATCTTTCAATAAGACCGTTTTACCCGTTTTCGGTTGGGCTACGATCATACCCCTCTGGCCTTTACCAATCGGAGCAAACAAGTCCAAAATACGTGTCGAATAATTATCCGCCGTCGAAGACAGGTTTAATTTTTCCTCCGGAAATAAAGGTGTTAAATATTCAAAGTTGATCCGATCACGAATCTCGTCCGTTGTTTTTCCATTCACAGATTCCACTTTCAATAAAGCGAAATACTTCTCCCCTTCTTTAGGTGGACGAATCTTTCCTAAAATGGTATCTCCCGTTTTCAAACCAAACATTTTGATCTGAGAAGGTGACACATAAATATCATCTGGTGATGCTAAGTAATTATAATCCGACGAACGCATGAAACCGTAACCGCCTTCTTGCATAATTTCCAAAACCCCTTCATTATCAATAAGGCCATCCAATTCTTTGATGACTTGATTGTAATTGTTGCGGTGCTGGCGATGTTGATGCTGTGGCTGTTGGGCCGGCGCATCTTCTTTGGGTAATGTATTTAAATCGACCGGAGCATCTGTCGGGGAAACCTTATCAGCTGCCAAGGGCGCATCGCTCGTCACAAATGAAGTATCCACTTCCTCGGGTTCGATGATGCCGGCAACTTCAATCGGTGCCTCATCAGCATTCGCTGCCTTTCCTTTACGAGGACGCACATGACGTGCTGGCTTTGTAGAGGCTGCTTCTTCGGACACTTCCGGAGTAGATTCAGCTACAGGAGCTTCTCCCATCGGTAATAAAGGAGCTTGTTCTTCTGATGTTTTTTGAATTCGTTGACGCTTAGGACGGTTTGATGAATCGGATTTATTATCCATAAAAGGGAAATAAGTTGATATTTTTTTGATGAAACAAACCCCAAAATTCAATAAGTAATTCTCTTTAACACATGAAGCACGATCCAGGAGATCAGCAGCACAACAGAGAAAGCTTGGGTGATTTGTTAACAGAAACGTTTACGACATTGAAACGTTGTGCAATACTACGTTAGAGTTCTCGAATTGTCAAGCATTATTTCCTGTTTTTACTGCAATTAATCAATAAACGCATTTTTTCATGACAAGCTTGTCGGAATTGCCCCTTGTTTCGTAGTTTTACACACAATTATGCCAAACACGAATCCAGCTAATTTACGCCTGATCAATGCCTTAAGCGAACGAAAATCCGCCGGGCTCTTGCGTGCTTTGGCTTCCGTGGACGAGTTGACCGATTTCTGTTCCAATGATTATTTAGGCCTTGCCAAAAATCGGGATTTAGCACAACAAATTTCCAAGGAAATGCAGGCCTGGGTAAGCCAACAAGACCTAGATTCCCCCATCAATGGCTCGACGGGTTCCCGCTTAATTTCGGGTAACCATTCCTATACGGAGGATTTTGAGCGGAAATGCGCAGCTCTGCATCATGCCCCGGCAGCCCTGCTTTTCAGCTCAGGCTTCGAAGCAAATATGGGATTGATTGCTTCCTTGGCTCAAAAAGAAGATGTTATTTTCTGTGATAAATTATTGCATGCCAGTTTAATTGATGGCCTCCGCTTAGCGCCTGCAGAAAGACGAATATTCAAACACAATGACCTAACAGATTTGATCCATTTATTGGAGCAATATCCGCTAGAAACCATTAAATGGGTGGTGGTTGAATCCATTTATTCCATGGATGGCGATGTGGCACCCCTGAAAGCATTGGTCGAACTCAAAGCTAAATACAATTTTGAATTAATCGTAGACGAGGCGCATGCGGGAGGTGCTTATGGCCCCCAAGGCGCAGGCTTGTGCGTAGCATTAGGGATTCAAGATTCGATTTTTGCGCGTGTGATCACATTTGGGAAAGCCTGGGGAAATGCGGGTGCGGTGGTTTTGGGTTCAGAAGCGCTTCGCGACTACCTGATCAATTTTGCCAGACCCTTTATTTATTCAACAGCACCTACACCCCATCACGTACTAAGCTTAAACACCACTTTGAGCTTTGTGGCCATGGCAGATGCGGAACGAAATGCGTTGCAAGACAATATTCACTATTTCAGAAGCCTGCAAACGGCTAAAGAATGGGGCACAAGCCAAACTGCAATTCAAACCTTTTTTGTCACAGGAAACGAAGCCGTACGTGCCAAAGCCGCTCAAGCGCAAGCGGCAGGCTTTGCCGTGAAACCCATCGTATTCCCAACCGTACCGAAAGGGAAAGAACGCATCCGAATTACCCTAACAGCATCTACTTCGAAGGAATCGATGGAACAACTCATTCATACGTTAGAAACTAATGCCTAAGCAATACATCATCGCCGGAATCGGTACCGAAATTGGAAAAACAGTTTGCTCGGCGATTGTCACCAAAGCCTTGCAAGCCGCCTATTGGAAACCAATTCAAGCAGGGAATTTAACGGATGGAGATGCTTACTGGGTCCAACAATGGGTTCCGGGCACCCAGGTTTTTGAATCGACCTATGCGCTGACAAACCCACTTTCCCCACATACCGCAGCGGAATTGGATGGAATTCGAATTGAATTAAATGCCTTTCAATTACCCGAAACTCAGCAAAATTTGGTTATCGAATTAGCCGGCGGAATCATGGTTCCATTGAATGAGCAACAAACGAATTTGGACTTAATTCAACAATTAGGACTTCCGGTTATTTTGGTGAGCAAGAATTATTTAGGAAGCATCAACCATACCCTTTTGACCTATGAAATATTGAAATCCCGTAACATTCCCATGGCCGGTATCATTTTCAATGGTCAAACAAATTCATCGGGTGAAGCGTTTATCTTGAAACATACGGGACTTCCGGTTTTACTACGCGTCAACGAAGAAAAAGAAATAAACCCAAGCATTATAGCGCATTATGCCGAATCATTCCAACGCTAATTTATCCCAACGCGATGCTGCCGTAGTTTGGCATCCCTTCACGCAACATCAAATCGAACCTATTTCGATTCCGATCACGCACGGGAAGGGCGTCTATTTGTATGATGCCGACGGCAAACAATATATCGACGCCATATCCTCCTGGTGGGTAAATATCCATGGACATGGTCATCCCTATTTAGCAAAAAAAATATACGAGCAAGCCCTCAAATTAGAACAAGTTATTTTTGCGGGCTTCACGCATGAACCGGCGATACAATTATCCGAGCGATTACTCGGTCATTTACCTGCCAATTTCGAAAAGCTCTTCTTTTCGGATAATGGCAGTACCGCCGTGGAAGTTGGCATCAAAATGGCCCTACAATTTTTCCATAATCAAGGCCAAACCCAGAAGCGCAAAATCATTGCTTTTGAAGATGCCTACCATGGAGATACTTTTGGAGCCATGAGCCTTGGCGCACCGAGCGCATTCAATGCGCCCTTTCAAGACATGTTATTTGAGGTCGAGTTCCTACCAAGTCCTTGCAACCCTGAAGCTTGTATCGCAGCCATGCGAGATAAAATGCAAGCGTCGAACGATTATGCGGCATTCATCTTCGAGCCCTTAATTCAAGGAGCTGGTGGCATGAAAATGTATGCACCGGAAACCTTGGATACGTTGATCGCACTCGCGCATGTTAATCAACTCTTGTGTATTGCCGATGAAATCATGACCGGATTCGGAAGAACTGGAAAATGGTTCGCCATGGACTATTTAACAAACAAACCTGACATCGCTTGCTTCTCAAAAGGCTTAACGGGAGGC
The DNA here is from genome assembly GCA_041191865.1 of Bacteroidota bacterium. Taxonomy (GTDB): domain Bacteria; phylum Bacteroidota; class Bacteroidia; order Cytophagales; family Spirosomataceae; genus Aquirufa. The sequence continues at coordinate 21,905 of JBEEOB010000054.1, read as the reverse complement.
ATGATGGCCATGGGAATTACCACATGTTCGAATGCGCTCTTTGACGCATTTCTGTCCGACGACCGGAAGAAAACCCTTTTTCATAGCCATTCATTCACAGCAAATCCGATGGCATGTGCGGCTGCGCTTGCAAGTATGGATTTAATGGAAAAACAAGAGACCTGGGATAATATTGCGCGGGTAGAAGGAAGTCATCAGGCATGGAAAAATAAAAATCAAGACCATTCGATTATCCAACAAATCCGAATTCAAGGAAGCATCCTCGCCTTTGAACTTGCGGTAGGAGAATCCAATGGCTACCTGCATTCCATTCGCGATCGCGCTTATCAATATTTCATAAAAAAAGGGATCCTGATGAGACCCCTGGGTAATACTTTATATATCCTTGCTCCTTATTGCATCAGCAACGAAGAACTTGCATCGATTTACACGGAAATCGAAAATTTTACCACTGAATTAGTTTAGTAATTTCGTCGACTGCCACGAAACCATTTGCCAGCGTCCGGACTCGAATACGAACACATCGGTAAAACGCAATTTCAATGGCGTCTCTTTACCTTCAGCATTGATTGTAATAATATTGACAATTCCCGTATTAATTCCTGTTTTCCCGTAAACACGCGACAACAACTCGGCAGCTTCAATGGATTGATAATTTGATTTTCCAGAAAAAATCGAGGCGATGTAAGAATCTTTATTGTCGGAGGCACCGCTCGAGTGAAAATAGGCCAAATCCTTATGCAAAACAGCCTCTAAACCTGCGCGATCTTTTGCAATCATTACCTTAAATCGCCCAAGCTCGGCGTCCTTAAGTGATTCAACGCTCGGTTTTTGCGCGAAAATCTGGAAAGTCACTAGCGCTAATAAGCAGAGTAATGCGTTTTTCATATTCTTAGTTTTTCTGTAAAATACAAATTGGCCCCCATTCTACTGATAGTTAAACAAAAAAATCACGGAAATTTTATACATTTAGGGCATAAAATTTGTCAGTATGCCCTATTTCTGGACCTACATTTCATTAGGATTTCAACATATATTGAATTGGCAAGCACTAGACCACCTATTGTTCATATTGGCCATTACCTGCATTTTCACCTGGGCTGATATCAAGCAAATTTTGTGGTTGGTGACTGCATTTACCTTAGGGCATTCCGTGACACTCGCATTAGCGACCATCGGTTGGATTTCCGTCAATCCCACTTGGATTGAATTTTTAATTCCTTGTACCATAATTCTATCCGCAATACAAAATCTAAATTTCAAGGACAACAAAAAACAAACTCCTTCGAAAATGCCCTATTATACGGTACTTTTTTTCGGACTCATCCATGGATTAGGGTTTTCAAATTATCTGCAAAGTCTACTAGGCAAAGAATCATCCATTTTCAGCCCTTTATTAGCATTTAACATTGGGCTTGAATTAGGCCAATTGATCGTTGTATCCCTGATATTAATCTTAACAACAGGCTTGATCAGTTTCACGCGCATCAAACGGATTCATTATGTTTATGTCATTTCGGGTATGATCATCGGTTTGGTGTTGCCCATGTTGATTGAGCGCATGCCATAAAAAAAGCCCGACATATCTGCCGGGCTTCTTCTACGTATAATATTGACTAGAAATCTTCGTCCATCGAGAATGACATGGAATCCTTATCAGCCATAACACCTGATTTTTGGTATTCCGCCACACGCTTCTCGAAGAAGTTTGTCTTTCCTTGTAATGAAATCATTTCCATGAAATCGAACGGATTTGATGCATTGTAATTCTTTTGGCATCCAAGCGATACCAATAAACGGTCGGCAACAAATTCGATGTATTGACACATCAATTCTGCATTCATACCGATCAATGATACAGGTAAAGCAACCGTTACGAATTCTTTCTCGATCTCTACCGCATTTAAGATAATCTCGTAAATACGCTCTTGTGAAATTTTGTTTTTGATATGATCTGCATATAATAAGCAAGCGAAATCACAATGTAAACCTTCGTCGCGAGAAATCAGCTCATTCGAGAATGACAAGCCCGGCATCAAACCACGCTTCTTCAACCAGAAGATTGAACAGAATGAACCTGAGAAGAAGATACCCTCCACGGCAGCGAATGAAATCAAACGCTCAACGAAGCTATCACTCTCAATCCACTTCAAAGCCCAATCCGCTTTTTTCTTCACACAATCAATTGTCTCAATCGCACGTAATAAACGATCTTTTTCTTTAGGATCCTGAATGTAGGTGTCAATTAAAAGTGAATATGTTTCTGAGTGAATGTTTTCCATCATGATCTGGAAACCATAGAAACATTTCGCCTCCGCATATTGAACTTCTTTCAAGAAGTTGTTTGCTAGGTTCTCATTTACAATCCCATCAGAGGCTGCAAAAAAGGCTAAAACGTGCGAAATAAAATGACGTTCACCATCATTCAATTTCTTCCAATCCGATAAATCTTGTTGCAAGTCAATCTCTTCTGCAGTCCAGAAAGACGCTTGTGATTGCTTGTAAAACCGCCAGATATCATCGTGTTTGATCGGGAATAAAACGAAACGATTTGGGTCCTCAACTAATAGAGGTTCGGATAAAAGTTCTTTTGACATGTGAATAATAAATGAATTCGAAATTAAGAATTTCTCGTTGATAATCTTCGAATACTAAGACAATATTTTAGGCAAAATTGTTTTGAAAAATTTAAAAGAAAAATCCTCCTACTTGTACAACCAATGCGGAGCCGTAAGGAGACACTTTGGAGGCCGAATAATTTAAATCGTACATCACATTTAAATTGATTCCAATCTTCGATCCAATCCCAATTCCCACTAAGACTGGATTCGAATATTCCGCATAAGAATTAGAGGCATCACTGAAATTTTCTACCTGGGCAGTCAAATAGCTTTGACCTAGTATGGCTGATAAGGCAGGCACATATTGGCGGACAAAAATTCGTTCTCCGATTAGATTTGATGCTGCATAGCCTCGATAAGCATAATACTGATATGTCATCCCGATACCCACAATCGTTGTATTGGTAGCCATATATCCCGCCATAGGTGAAAGTCCGATGCTCGTCGGGTTTCCAAAACTTAATCCTGAAATCCCTCCTCCGAAATGCAAACGCTCTCGAAAACTCAAATCACGCACATCAGGCTCCACATCTAAATCACCTCGAGCACCCTCCTCGGCGATTACAACTGGATCTTGCGCAAGGCAATTGAAACTCACAACACTGAAGATAATGGCAAAAAATAAGTAAGTCGATTTCATTTTATCAAGTAGTTGAAACAGCTAAAAAACACATTCGCCTAACTTAGCTTTGGCAAACCTTTAAGGATTGCCAAAGCTTAAGGTTGGGTTTATCAAAATTAAAGGATAATTTTGAGATATGAGTTCTCCTGCACCCCAAGATTTCGAAAATTTAGACCCAAAAACACACATCATTATCAAAGGTGCCCGCGTACACAACTTAAAAAATGTGGACGTTGCCATTCCGAGAAATAAACTGGTCGTTGTGACGGGCTTATCCGGTTCAGGAAAATCATCACTTGCCTTTGATACCTTATTCGCAGAAGGCCAACGCATGTATGTCGAAAGCCTTAACTCCTATGCCCGCCAATTCTTAGGCCGCATGGAAAAACCCGCTGTCGATTACATCCGAGGCGTTGCTCCTGCGATTGCTATCGAACAAAAGGTCAATACCAAAAACCCGCGTTCTACGGTAGGGACAACCACTGAAATATACGATTACCTCAAATTACTCTTTGCCCGCATCGGAAAAACCATTTCCCCCGTTTCTGGCCAAGAAGTAAAAAAGGATTCTGTCTCCACTATCGTGGATTGGATTGTGTCTCATGATCAAAAAAAGGTCTTAATTCTTGCACCTTTACTGCATCATCCCGAAAGATCCTTGCTCGAGGAATGCCAATTACTCATTCAAAAGGGCTATACACGATTGAAAATCGAATCTGATATCTTAGATTTGGAGGAGCTCGTGGAAGATGAAAAGACCTTAAAAAGCCTTTCCAAAAAGCGTAATGACATTGCAATTCTCATCGACCGTTTAATTGCTAACGCAGATGAAGAAACCATTTTCCGATTGGGAGATTCGGTTCAAACAGCCTATTTCGAGGGTGACGGTGTTTGTTGGGTCGAAATCCAAGACCAAAAACGCAAAAGCTTTTCCAATAAATTCGAACTTGATGGCATGGCTTTCGAAGAGCCTAGCTTAAATCTATTCTCGTTCAATAACCCTTATGGTGCTTGCCGAAACTGCGAAGGTTACGGAAAAGTATTAGGCTTAGATCCGGATTTGGTCATTCCCGATCATGATTTATCGGTCTATGAAGGTGCGATTGCTCCCTGGCGGAGTGAACGCATGAGCGATTGGTTACACCCCTTGTTGCGAAATGGAATCCATTTCGACTTTCCTATTCATCGCCCCTACAAGGATTTGACGGAAAAGGAAAAGCAATTGCTTTGGAAGGGAAACAAATATTTTGCTGGCTTAACACATTTTTTCGATCACCTCGAAAAAGAAACCTATAAAATTCAATACCGCGTCCTGCTATCACGCTACCGTGGCAAAACCAATTGTCCAGCATGCCAGGGCTCCCGTTTGCGCGGCGACGCCGGTTATGTGAAGATCGATGGAGCGTCCATCATCGACATGGTACTTTGGCCGATTTCAAAAGTCAAAGACTTTTTTGATCAATTAACACTGAATGAAACCGATACGGCTGTTTCAAAAAGAATCCTAATCGAAATCAAAAACCGATTAGACTATATGAATCGGGTGGGCTTAGGCTACTTAACCCTAAACCGTTTGACTTCTACCCTATCAGGGGGTGAATTCCAACGGATCAAATTAGCCACGTCCTTAGGAAGTGCGTTGGTAGGCTCCATGTACATCCTCGATGAACCGAGTATCGGACTGCATCCCCGTGATACGGAACGATTGATTTCCGTATTGGAAATGCTCAAAGCGATGGGAAATACCGTGATTGTTGTAGAACATGAGGAAGACATCATGCGGGCCGCAGATCAGATTATTGATATTGGGCCTGAAGCAGGAAGACATGGCGGCCAACTGAGCTTTCAAGGGAATTTGGCGGAAGCCTTGTTGGACACAAGCACGGATAGCCACACCTTGCGTTTTTTACAAGGAAAAGACACGATTCAAATCCCGAGTTTTCGAAGAAAGCCTTTAGCGCATATTGAAATCAAAGGAGCGAATGAAAATAACTTAAAAAACATCGACGTCAAGATACCTTTAGGCATCATGACCGCGGTGACTGGCGTTTCGGGTTCGGGTAAATCGACCTTGATTCGTAAAATTTTATATCCGGCTTTGTTGCGGAATTTACAATTGGGCACGGAGGAAACGGGTCGATTCAGAGAATTAGCCGGTAGTACCAATAAGATTGTGAGCATTGAAATGGTGGACCAACAGCCCATCGGGAAATCCTCGCGATCTAATCCGATTACCTACATCAAGGCCTACGATGCGATTCGGGCATTGTTTTCCGAATTACCTTTGGCGAAAACCCGCGGATATAAACCCGCGCATTTTTCATTCAATGTCGAAGGAGGCCGCTGTGAAACTTGCCAAGGCGAAGGTGAAATCACCATCGAGATGCAATTCATGGCCGACATCAAATTGACTTGCGAATCATGTAACGGCCAACGATTCAAACAAGAGATCTTGGACATCAAATTCCAAGACAAACACATCGCGGATATCTTGGACATGACAGTCGAGGAAAGCATCCCCTACTTTCAAGAAAAAGCACCAAAAATCGCTGAGAAAATAGACCCGCTCTTTCAGGTAGGTTTAGGCTATATTAAATTAGGTCAATCATCTAATTCCCTTTCCGGTGGTGAGGCCCAGCGCGTGAAACTGGCCAGCTTTTTAGGGAAAGGAAATGGCAACAAAGGTAAAACTTTGTTTATTTTCGATGAGCCTACAACCGGTTTGCACTTTCATGATATCAAAAAATTATTGAAGGCCATGCACGATTTGGTGGAGCAGGGCGATACGGTGATTATCATTGAACATAACATGGAAGTAGTTAAATGTGCCGACCACATCATTGATCTTGGTCCAGAAGGAGGCGAAAATGGCGGACACTTAAGCTTCGAAGGAACCCCCGAAGCGATGTGCGCATTGAAAGATAATAATCCGACAGCCCACTATTTAAAACAAAAAATGTAAACCCATGATCACAGAAGGACTCATGCAGGCATTGCCAATCAAATTGCAAGGAATCTTGCAGGGGTACCAACATATCTTACCCGAATTAGTGATTGCTGCTTGGATTCTTGTGAGTATTGTGGGGGATTTATTTTTAGTTGGCGGCGGCGAAAAAAGTACGCGTTCTTGGCGTTACCTCATTGCGCAAATAGGTCTCATTTTAGGTTTGATACTTGCCTACCAACGCATGGAACAAGGCATCGAAAGCTTCGTTTCCTTTCACATGCTATGGGTGAATCCAGGCGCGAATGCTATTAATTGTTTGATATTGAGTATTGGATTCATCATCATCAGTATCAATCAGTACCAACAAAAATCCTTTTCATTTGAAGAGAAAATCGGATTTTTCTCAATCCTTCTTGGTTCGTTACTTACGAGTTTGAGTATTCATTTTCTCAGCATATTTCTGAGCATCGAGTTGATGTCTTTGGGAACCTATTTGTTGGTAGGATTGCGCAAAGATAAAGAAGGCGTTCGCGCAGCATTGCCCTATGTATTGTTTGGTATGGGAACTTCGGCCATGTTATTGTATGGCCTTTCCTTGATCTATGGAATCACAGGAACCATGCAAATCCTAGATCCTGCCTTCAGCAGAGGCTTGGCAACGGCGGATCCCTATTTATCCGGCATGGCCCTAGCACTTGTGGGGACAGGTATTTTATTCAAAATGTCATGGGTGCCGTTTCACCCCTGGAGTCCGGATGTCATGGAAAGCCTACCTGCTGCATGGATGAGTTGGATATCCACAGCTCCCAAAATTGCCGTGGCCTGGTTGGGCATTCGTTTGGTGCATTTTGTACCCGTTTCCATGCAAGATGTTATTGCTGTGTTAGCGATATTAACTTTATTAGTGGGAAATCTAGGGGCCCTCAATCAACTGAATGCCAAACGCCTAGTAGCCTATTCCAGCATTGCGCATGGGGGATTCTTGGCGATGGCTTGGCTGATGCCTGCTGAGCAGGGTGTCGATAGCCTATTATTCTATAGTTTGGTGTATAGCCTGAGCACAATTTTAGTGTTTTACATATTAGATGAGGTAAAAACAAACCCATACCAAATGGATGATATGGGGCAATGGGCGGGATTTGGACAAGCCTATCCCGTACGGGCATTGAGCTTGTTTATCGGTTTTGTTGCGTTAATTGGTTTGCCTCCAGCGGGAACATTCTTAGCTAAGGTCAACTATTTCAGCCAATTATGGGAAAAGTACCAAATCACCCAAAGCAATCCGACCTTAGCCTTGTTGGTAATAGCGATTTTAATGACAGCCATTTCCATCTATTATTACCTTCGAATTCCCTTTCACATGTACTTTAAGAAAGGGGATGCCATTCATCCAGCGGACACGCTCCAAAACAACTGGATTTATTTGGTACTAACATGCGGAATTATTGCCTCTATGCTATTCCCTACGCTTATTTATAGCATTTGGAAAGCCTAGATTAAAAAAATAAAAAATAACATTTGTAGCTCATAATATTTAGCTAATTTTGGGCTAATTATTAGCCAAAACCCACACCCCCAATGTCTGAATCCATCAAGCACGAATGCGGAATAGCACTAATCCGATTGCGAAAACCCTTTCAGCACTACTTGGACAAGTACAATACGCCGATGTATGGCTTAAACAAGCTTTACCTCATGATGGAAAAGCAAGTAAACCGGGGGCAAGATGGAGCTGGGGTGGCTAACATCAAGATCAACGTAAAACCGGGAAGCCGCTACATCAGCCGTTACCGTTCAGTCGAGCCGCAAGCTGTTGCGGATATCTTCGGCAAAATCAACAAGAAATTCAGAAAAGCACAGAAACTAGCTAAAGACACGAAACGCGAGACCGGCATTGATGCTGTACATGATGCGGCGTGGTGGCAAGATAATGTTGCGTTTACCGGTGAGGTCTTATTAGGACACTTGCGTTACGGAACACACGGTCAAAATGAAATCGAAAACTGCCATCCGATGCTTCGTCAAAATAACTGGCGCAGCAGAAACTTGGTCATGGCGGGGAATTTTAACATGACCAATGTGGACGATTTATTCGACAAATTGGTTTCCCTAGGTCAGCACCCAAAGGAGAAAGTGGATACAGTGACCGTGATGGAGAAAATTGGCCACTTCTTGGATGAAGAAAACCAACGCCAATTTGGAAAGTTCAAAGACCAATACGAAAATCCAGAATTGTCGGATGTATTAGCCGCGAATATTGATTTAAAACGCGTGCTTGAGCGCTCTTGCAAGGATTTCGATGGCGGATATGCCATGGTGGGAATGACTGGTTACGGTGCTTCATTTGTGGCACGTGACCCGGCAGGTATTCGCCCTGCGTATTATTACATGGACGAAGAAGTCGTGGTGGTTGCTTCCGAGAAGCAAGCGATTAAAACATCTTTCAATTGCGCTTACGATCAAATCCAAGAAATCACACCTGGACATGCGTTGATTATCGCAATGGATGGTTCCGTGGAAGAAGTTCCTTTCATCGACCGCATCGAGCAAAAATCATGTTCGTTTGAACGCATTTATTTCTCACGTGGATCGGATCCCGATATCTACCGCGAGCGTAAAAAATTAGGGCGTTTATTAATTCCTCAGATTTTAGATGAGGTTAAACAAGACTTAAAACACACCGTTTTCTCTTACATTCCCAACACCGCTGAAAGTGCTTTCTTAGGCATGATTGATGGCTTAGAAGACCATTTGGCCAAAGAACGGAAACAGGCGATCATGGAAGGAATTCTGTTTGAAGACCAACTTGAAGAATTACTTACGTTCCGTCCTCGGGTAGAGAAATTGATTTCCAAAGACGTGAAGGTTCGTACCTTCATTGCGAGTGATGCGATGCGCGACGATATGGTCTCGCATGTGTATGACACGACCTACGAGGTGATTGAGAAAAATGTGGATTCCGTTGTATTGATTGATGATTCAATCGTGCGTGGTACGACGCTAGAAAAGAGTATTTTAAGTTTACTGGATAAATTATCCCCTAAGAAAATTGTGATTGTTTCGTCGGCCCCACAAATCCGTTACCCGGATTGCTACGGTATCGACATGTCCAAAATGAAGGAATTTGTTGCATTCCGTGCGGCATTGGCTTTATTGAAAGAAAGAAACCTGGAACACATCTTGGATGAGGTAAACTTGAAGTGTTTATTGGCCCTTGAAAATGGGACAGCCACACAAGAGAACTTTGTTAAGGCAATTTATGCGCCATTCACCGATCAAGAGATTTCGGATAAAATTGCGGAAATCGTGAAGCCTAAAAATCTGCAGGCTGAATTATCGATCGTTTACCAAACAGTTGAAAACCTCAACATTGCTTGCCCGAACCATTTAGGTGATTGGTATTTTACGGGTAACTTCCCTACACCGGGTGGAAATCAGGTCGTAAACAAATCATTCGTGAATTTCATGAAAGGTATTGAGGTAAGAGCTTATTAGTAAATTACTAATACGCCACCTCGATCTGTTAGCGTACCGCGTTCAGGATAATCCAAGGATACATATTGGAGCTGCCAAACGTAAGACTCCTGAGGGACACGTGATCCATTGACTTTTCCGTCCCAAGCAAATTCTGGCCCTTTACTGGTATACAGTAGTTCACCCCAGCGGTTGAAAATTTGCAGCCCTAAGATTTTAGCCCGCAGCGGATTTTTGGGCTGTGGCATAAAGGTATCATTCTTTCCATCATTATTAGGGGTGAAGACATTGGGCGTCAATAAGGTTGGCTCGCATTTATCAGATATTTCAAAGGTATGACTGATACTACAGTTATCGAGATCTGTTATCCGAACTGTGTAGTTTCCAGCTGAGGTGACGTGGACTTTGTTTTGCGTACTTATCACACTAGAACCAAATTTCCATTCGAATTTCAAACTATCAACTTTGCCGTTCAATTGTAAATTGTAGGGCTTAGGCTCATCCATGCAAATAGAATAGGATGCCTTGGGAATAAAATGTGGATTGTCCAGAAAATTCACTTCCGTATTTAATTTAACCGAACAACCCGTCGCATCATCAGACAGCATCAATGATACTTTTCCGCCAGGAGCTGGAATTTGAACGGATGGTGTTCGTGCGCCTGTACTCCATTGATATTGCAAATTAGAACTTACAGGTATTTGAGCTGGTACGACAAGCGCATCTGTTTTACAGATCCGATTATAGACAGGAGTCAATCGGGTTGGTTTCAATACAACAATATCAAATTCCTGCGCATCCAAAGGAAAATTCTTGATACAGCTATTGCTAATTGCCGCAGTGATAACATATTTACCCGAAACAGGAAAATCAAATTTTAATGTGGCGCCTGTAAAACTGTAAATCAACTTGCTTGAATCCAAAGGCACCATGAGCCCAATTTTATTGGGGAAGGGACTCAGCACCGTTTGATATATTTTCCAGTCTATCCGGTCATTGTTTAAGGGATCACACAACTTCTGATCGATTGCAAACTCAAATGAAGTCCCTTTACACGTAGGTTTTGAAATACTCGGCGGGCTACTCGGATCCTGCGGACTTGGAATGGAAGGAGGCAGTCCGAGACGACTTGTCACACCGGGTGTAGAAAAAGTCACAGCATTACGAACAAAACTTGCTTTGACAATCGTTGTATCCGTTGCGTTCAGCAGACCATTGGGGTTTGTAATTTTCGCCAACGCGTTACTCCCATCGATTGCAACAAAAATAACGGTATTGAATACGGGGTCAACCTGTAAAGCACCAATTTTCTCAAAACTTGAATAGAGTTCCGCCATCGATTTCGCAACTTTGGCTGAATCTTTAGATGATAAATCAAATTGTAAAATTTTTGAAGCTACACTTACACCATCTCCTTTTAAACTCACATATAAAACTTCTTTATTCGGTGAATATTCTAAGCCGTAGACGACGGGTGGGCTTGGACCTAAATCGATACTCATTTGATAGGTTGGCTTTCCCGTTTTGGGGTCAAAATCAAACAGATCAACCTTATTTCGAGGTGGACCTGGAACGGCAACGGCCATTTTTGTCCAATCAACAGAAATTTTCGTCGTAGATCCATTACCGGTGGTGCTTGTCATCTGTGTTCCACCTTGACTCGTTAGAGGGGCTGATATGCCGACATTTGAAATTTTATACGTTCTTGTCGTATTAGAATTCATATCCTGCACAAGCAGCCAATAAAATCCTTGACCACCTTCTGAGGCTAATAACCGGGAAGTTGCCGGAACCGGACTGACTAACTGATTTAGCACGGAAATCCCTCCTTTTCCTTTATTCAACTTCATGTCAACGATACTGTAATACAGTAGGTTTTCCCCTTTTGGATTTTTGGACAAGGTAAAGACATAGTATTCAGCTTGACAACCTTTGCACGAAGTTTTAGGAATAATTGTTACCCCCTGGGAATTAGTCAAATCGCCATTAAGTCGCTTCGTGGAATCACCAACAGCAAATATTGGATTATTATTGCGATCAAAGACATTTTGTCCATCCGTGTAAAAAATCAAACTATTGGTGGGGTCAGTCATTTTGGCAACGCCTTCAGGAACAAGCAAACCACCCGTGGTGTCTTTAGGATTATCTGCGGAACCATTAAACAGTACACCCGCTCCATTTCCGAAATACCAGGCATCTACATATTTATTGATATTTGCGTTTGGATCGCGTTCGCCACAAATTTTCACTTGCATTTTCGCCTCCACTGTACAACCAGAAACGGGTTCCGTTACTTGAACCGAGTAGCACCCCGAAGAATCCGCCACAATTTCATCCGTTGTTTCTCCTTTGGGAAACCAGGCAACTTGAACGGGGTAATTAGGCTTTCCTACTTTCGAAAAGGCCTTCAAAGTTACTTTTTGTCCCTTGCAAATGGTTATTGTCGAATCCTTTTCATCTTTCCCGAGGTATATAAAAGGTAATCGACCTATTTGAACGACTTGCGTATATTTTGTTGTCGTGGAACCTGTTTGAACGGTTAAGGTAACAGTCTTCGCCCCAGGAGTACAATACTGATGAATCCCTGTATGATCAGTTGACGTATTTGATGGAGACCCACTATCGCCAAAATCCCATAAATACTTCGAAGTACTAGGCAGATTTTCAGAAAACTCAAAAACGGTAGCCATATCACTTGAAGCAGAAGTGCTACAATCAGCACATTGGGTCAAACAATTATTTCGGTACACGATGCGCTGCCCATAGGTGAAAAAATTCACCCCAATCAATATGCAAAAAATGAAAATGCTCCGAAGCATAGGTTTTGGGTCAGCTTGTACAAATTAACGCATTTTATTGGTTTTTGTAAAGCGAAGACCTAAATTGCGGGGCTATAATGAGCGGTATGAAAAAAAGCCTAGCCATTTTCGTGTTTCGCCTAATCTGTGTTTGCATCCCATGCTTGGGTCGAGCACAAGATCCGCAATTATCGCAATTCTACTCAGCCCCCCTATTGATATCGCCCGCTTTTGCTGGAATCAATAGCACGTCAAAAGTCAATTTCAATTACCGAAATCAATGGCCAAATTTGGAGGCCAACTACCAGTTCACCTCCTTTTCGGCAGATTTAAGTATCGGTAGTATTAACAGTGGTGTGGGTATTTTGGCAATGACCGACAAGCAATTTGCCAACCTAAAAACGACTAGTTTAGGGCTTCAATATGCCTACCACATGGATTTAAGTCCTGATCAAACACTTTCCCTAGGTATGCAAGGAACGTATGTGAGTCGGGGTTTAGGCATGAGCAATTTGATCACGGGAGATCAAATCAATAACTTATTAACAGGTGGAAGTTTAGGTGCGAGTACCGATCCTTTGTTATCCACCATGAACAACCAACGTGCCTATTTGGACCTCGGTGTAGGCGGATTATTAAACACGCGAAATTACTGGATTGGCTTCTCTGCGCATCACTTAAACCAACCGAACAAATCACTTATTTCGTCTACGGAGGACCTCTTAGCTACTAAATTTGGCTTGCAAGTAGGGACCAAAATTATTCTTCAAGAGAATTTCTACGAGGCGGATTCTTATGAGGACCGAAATAATGAAAAAAGCATCAGTCCCGTTATCCATTACAAGCAACAAGGGAATTTCCAACAATTGGACATGGGAGCATATGTTACCTGGTCACCGATGGTTTTTGGACTTTGGTATCGCGGCATACCCATTGCAAAATCCAAGAACGGGGCACCGAATCGAGAATCGATCGTCGCTTTATTGGGCTATAAACAAGATAATTTCTCCATCGGCTACTCTTATGACATAACGATGTCTGCCTTAGGCCCAGCGGCCGGCGGAGCACATGAGTTGTCCCTCGCCTATTTGTTTGATTTCGACTTCTCCTTGAAAAAACCTTTTGTTAAATGGAAGCGAAACCTTTCCTGTCCGAAGTTTTAAATTTGAACGGGTAAACATAAAATTTTACCTTTACTGAAATATTGAAAGCACATGATGCAGTTTAACATAAAACTTAATCCCTATCTCACACGAATTGCCTGCATATTCTGCCTGCTCATTTCGCATGCGAGCATGGCACAATTCAACACGGGTATCAAACGTAATGTTGATGACCTTTCTGATTCGGAAGTGAAGCTATTTATGGATAAGGCACAGGCAAGCGGCATGTCGGAAAGTGATATTGAAAAAGCAGCCTTGACCCAAGGCTACACCTCCGCAGACGTTGCTAAAATGCGCGAAAGGATGGCTAGCATTCAAATGGCTGCGACAGATGCCAGCATTCAAGCCAACAACCAAGAGGTCAATAAGAGTACTGAAAGCAGAGGTAATAAAACCGTTATCATTAATAATCCAGCGCGTGTTAACCAGCCGATCTTACACGAAAGCCCACTAAATTTAGATGAACGAAAATTACTTGCTAAGCCTCTCGACATTTACAATGATAGCTTAGTCACCCAATACAACAGTTTGCAAAAACGCGTCGCGAGTTCACTCGATAAGAAAATTTTCGGAGCAAGCCTATTTCAAAATGACAAGCTTACGTTTGAGCCCGACATGCGCATTGCGACACCCAAAAATTACCAGTTAGGCCCTGATGACGCCTTGGATATTCATATTTTTGGCGATGTACTCGATAATTTCAAAGTAACCGTGAGCCCTGAAGGGACAGTCAAAATTCTTAATTTAAGTCCGATTTATGTCAATGGATTATCCATAGACGCTGCAAGCGAAAGAATCATTAGTCGATTGCGCCAACTGTACCAAGGCTTGAATAAACCTGGCAGTGGCTCGTCAGCCCAAGTAACTCTCGCAGGTGTTCGTAGCATCAAGGTTATTTTGACAGGTGAGGTGAATTTCCCTGGATCCTATACGGTATCCTCCTTAGCAACGGTCTTCAATGCCTTATATCTGGCGGGTGGTCCCAACCGAAATGGTTCCTTTCGAAACATCCGAGTTATTCGAGGAAACAAAGTCATTCGCACCTTGGATCTGTATGACTTTTTATTGCGCGCAGATCAAAAAGACAATATCCATTTAAACGACCAAGACATCATTCGGGTAGGTGATTACGAAAATCGCGTGGAACTAGCCGGCGAGGTGAAGCGTCCCTACATCTATGAAATGGTCAAAGGCGAAAACTTCAAAGATTTGTTGCGCTATGCGGGAGGATTTACCGAGAAAGCATATACCTACACAATTAACGTGCGCCGAAATACATCCCGAGAAATCAAATTACTCAACATCAGTCAAGATGAGGTAGACTCCTTCTTACCTACTAATGGAGATGTATATACGGTTGGCACGATTATTGAACGCTACGAAAACCGCGTTGAGGTACAAGGAGCAGTTTTCAGACCAGGTCTTTATGCAATTGAGGCAGGGTTAACTACTGTAAAAGATCTCATTAAAAAATCAGAAGGCTTACGCGAAGATGCCTTTTTGAATCGAGCAACATTAACTCGCCGAAAAGAGAATTATGACCCAGAGATATTATCATTGGATTTAGGTAAAATCCTACGGGGAGAAACAAATGACATCAGCCTTCAGCGTGAAGATGTATTGCAAGTATATTCCATCAATAATCTACGCGAAAAACGTAGCGTCAATATCGTCGGGGAGGTAAATGCGCCCGGAGAATTTGAATACAAAGAAGGAATGAAGGTCGCGGATTTGATTTTACAGGCCAAAGGCTTGAAAGAATCTGCAAGCTATGCGAATCTAGAATTAGCTCGCCGCATCATAACACATGGCACATCAGATCCACAGGCAGCGAAAATCGAAATCATTAGCTTTGCCATCGACGGTAGTCTTAAAATCGCAAACGATGGTAATCAAATCGCCCTACAACCCTTTGACATCATTTCGATTCGTCGGGCACCGAACTATGAGGAACAACGCTCCGTTAAAATTCAGGGCATGGTTAATTTTCCGGGATCCTATGCGATTGAAAACAATCAACAACGGATCTCCGACTTAATCAAGCGAGCGGGGGGATTGCGTTCCGAAGGATATTTAGAAGGAGGTAAATTAATTCGGGGTACAATGACGGTGGGTGTCAATTTAAAAGAGGTATTAGAAAACCCAGCATCACAAGAAAACCTCCAATTAATGGCGGGCGATGAATTAACAATCCCTCGGTTACTTCAAACGGTAAAACTTACTGGGGCGGTACAAAATCCGTTAGCTGTGAGCTACAAAGAAGATTTCACATTAAAGGAATACATTGCCGAAGCAGGTGGCTACACAGTCAATGCAAACCGCAAAAAAATGTATGTTACCTATGCCAATGGTGTTTCAAATCAAATTCGCAAGTTCCTGATCTTCAAGAAAAACCCAAGAATTGAACCCGGTTCAGAAATCGTGATTCCTGCATTTCCTGAAAACCGCAAAAAAGGTTTATCGGCGGCTGAAGCGATTGGACTAACGTCAAGTTTGGTATCTGTGTCTATAGCCATTATCACATTGATTAATAACATCCCGAAGTAAATAGTCAAGCGACATGAACGAACAAAACGTCCCCCAGCCTACCCATTCGGATGAAATTGCAATCAATTTTTCTGAGATTTGGAATGCTATTATTAAGTACAAACTATCCAGTTTACTCGTCACTGTCATCTTTACAGCTGCAGGCGCCTTGCTATCCCTAACGCTTGATAGCGAATATGAATCCCAAGTCAAACTATTACCTGAGGTCGATTCAAAACTCGGGGGCTCCTCAGGCAGCGGTGGATTGGGAGGGCTATCTTCCTTGGCAGGATTGGCTGGAATAAATCTATCAGGTGCGATGGCAGGATCAGAAGTGATTCAACCAGCCATGTATCCTGAAATTGTTCAAAGCATCCCATTTTTACTGGAACTAAGTCAATCCCAAGTGTACAATTTGAGTCAAAAAAAGTTTATTAAATTAGCCGACTACCTGAAGCAAGATAATTCGAACGCGCCCATTCCCATCTTCAAAAAAGATAAAAGTAAGGCAGCAAATGAACTTGAAAATATCCAGGTACCCAAGGGCGTATTAAGTCCAGACTTAATCAATATTTCTAAACAAGAATCAACTTCGTTGAAAGAATTAAAAGAGTCGATCAGCGTTGAGATTGACAAAAAAAATAATTTAATCCGAATTACTGTCCTGACGAAAGATCCTGTGGTTTCTGCGAATGTGGCTAACCTCATCTTCATTCAACTCCGAAAATACATTGTCCAATACCGAACTGAAAAGGCCCGAAAAGAACTAAACTTCTTACTGGATCGCCAAGCCGAAGCCCGCAAACGCTACGATCAATCGCTTTACATCCTCTCGAATTATAAAGACCAGAATCGCAATGTTTTTTTGAATGTTGCCAAGGACCAAGGGAAGAAATTACAATATGAGGTTGATTTAGCCTTTAATGTTTACTCCAATTTAACAAATCAAACGACAGAGGCTAAAATAAAATTACAAAAAGAGACTCCTGTATTTAAGGTATTGGAACCAGCTCAAATACCCTTGAAACGTTCGAGTCCCAAGCGAAGTCTCATCACCTTAGGATCGATGTTACTTGGCTTATTTACATCATTCATTGGCATCTTTCTTAAGACAGCCAATATGCGCGATTTACTGGCATAAAAAAAGCCGTCCGTCAATCGACGGACGGCTTTTTCATTGATAAACGTCTCGCTTATTTCAAGGTACGTTTCACTTCTTTCATTTCGTAGCACTCTAGGTTGTCGCCTACCTCAAGATCATTAAATCCTTTGATCGACATACCACATTCATAGCCAAACTTCACCTCAGCGACATCGTCTTTAAAACGCTTCAAGGCTGAAATCTCACCGTCATGAACTACGACGAAGTCACGAATAACGCGAATCTTGTGTGCACGTTTAACCGTACCATCCAAGACATAACATCCTGCAACTGTACCAATTTTCGAAATTTTAAATACATCACGCACTTCGATATTAGCCGTAACCACTTCTTCAAACGAAGGAGCCAACATACCTTCCATCGCCGCCTTGATTTCATCAATCGCTTGGTAGATAATCGAATAGTTACGAATCTCAATTTGCTCTGCATCCGCCATTCGACGGGCATTTTGTGATGGACGAACTTGGAATGCGATAATCACCGCATCAGATGTCGAGGCTAATGCCACATCCGACTCAGATACTTGACCTACACCTTTGTGAATAATACGAACCTGAACTTCTTCCGTCGACAACTTCAATAATGAATCCGAAAGAGCCTCCACGGAACCATCCACGTCACCTTTCACAATCACGTTCAATTCACGGAAAGTACCAATCGCCTTCCGACGACCAATTTCTTCCAAGGTAATGTGCTTGCGGGTACGCAATGATTGCTCACGTAAAATTTGTTCACGCTTATTGGCAATCTCACGCGCCTCTCGCTCATTTTCTAAACAGATTAATTTATCACCGGCTTGTGGAGCACCATTTAACCCAAGTACTTGTACCGGAGTGGATGGACCCGCTTTTTTGATCTTGTTACCGTGGTGATCGAACATCGCCTTCACACGACCGTAATTGTCGCCTGCAAGCATCATGTCACCTACGTTCAAAGTACCGTCCTGAACCATCATCGTGGTTACATAACCACGACCTTTGTCCAATTCCGCTTCAATCACTGAACCAATTGCCTTCTTTTTAGGATTCGCTTTCAATTCAAGCATCTCAGCTTCTAACAATACTTTCTCAAGTAAGTCATTGATACCTAAACCTGATTTTGATGAAATCTCTTGGCACTGGTATTTACCGCCCCAATCTTCCACCAACATATTCATCGTCGCTAATTCTTCACGTACTTTATCCGTGTTAGCGCCATCTTTATCTACTTTCGAGAATGCAAAGACAATCGGAGCTCCTGCAACCATCGCATGGTTAATGGCTTCTTTTGTTTGCGGCATGACCGAGTCATCCGCTGCAATCACGATAATAACAATATCCGTCACTTTCGCACCACGTGCACGCATCGCAGTAAAGGCTTCGTGACCCGGTGTATCCAAAAACGTAATTTTCTTACCTGATTCAGTTTCTACTGAATATGCACCAATGTGCTGCGTGATTCCTCCGGCTTCACCAGCTGTTACTTTTGACTTACGGATGTAATCCAAAAGGGATGTTTTACCGTGGTCAACGTGACCCATGATCGTTACGATCGGTGCACGAGGAACCAAATCAGCTGGATCATCTTCCACTTCCTCTTCAACGGCGTCAATTTCTTCTTCTGCTGAAATGAAGTTCACTTCATAACTAAACTCATCCGCAATGATGGTAATCGCCTCTGCATCCAAACGCTGGTTGATCGAAACGAACATACCCAAACTCATACAAGTGGAGATAACCTCGTTAACCGAAACATCCATCAAAGAAGCCAAATCACTCGCCGAAACGAATTCTGTTACCTTCAAGACTTTTGCCTCTTCATCTTCAGCCATTTGGCGAGCTTCTTCAGCATCTGCACGTTCACGACGTTTTACACGACGCTTATCTGCACCAAAACTTTGCTTATTCGTCGCTCCTTGAAGGCGCGCCATGGTAGCCTTAATTTGCTCCTGAATATCCTTATCCGAAAGTTCCTCACGAGGTCCTCCGGGCTTAGCACCAGGCGCAGGCTTTTTACCAAAATCCTTTTTATTATTAGCCGCATTCGGATTATTTGGCCGCTGCTCATTGACAACAGGCTTTTTCTCCTCTTTCACAATACGCTTACGCTTGTGCTTGTTATGGCTATCACGGCCATTATCTACCGGCAATTCAATTTTACCTAAAACCGTTAAGCCTTTCAAGGTTTCTCCTTTTGCTTCGATCAACTGAATGTCTTCCACAACAGGAGCCTCTGGAGTCGCAGCAGGCGCAACAACTGCCTCAACGGGAGCCACAGGTGCTTCCACGACAGGCTTCTCCTCTACAACAGGCTCAGGAGCTTTCTCCACAACGGGCTCCGGTTTCGGTGCTGGTTTTGGAGGTACAGGATTACCCTTTTTATCCAAATCAATTTTACCTAAAACCTTTAGACCAATTTGCTTTTCAGCTACAGGCTCAGGCGTTACTTCCTTCACCACTGGTGCTTCCGGAGCAACTTCTTTCACAGGCTCTGGAGCAACTTCTACTACAGCAACCGGCTCAGGCTTCTTCTCCTCAACCACGGGAGCTGGCACGACAGGCTCCTCAACAGGCTTCTTAGGAGCCTCCTCTGTTGCCAACAAATGGTTTGCACCATATTCTGTTGCCAACAAACTCAATTGCTCATAATTAAGCTTTGCGTTCGGGTTATTATCGACTTTATGCCCTTTAGCAGAAAGAAACTGTAGGATCGTAGACGTACCTATGTTAATTTGCTTTGCTACAAGACTTAATCGCATTGTCTTCTCTTCTGCCATATAAATTACTAAATACTTATGCTTTCAATTTAAAATTCTTACTCGAAACAGCGTAATTCTTATTCAAACTCAGAACGTAAAATAGCTAAAATCTCCTCGATCGTTCCCTCTTCTAATTCCGTTCTACGCTCTAATTCTTCTTTAGATAAAGCCAACACTTGCTTCGCTGTATCCAATCCAATTTTATGAAGCTCATCCAAAATCCAAGCCTCAATCTCATTGGAGAATTCTGTCAATTCTACATCCTCGTCATCCATCTCTTCTTTCGGTACATCACGGAATACATCTATTTCGTATCCAACTAATTTACCAGCCAATTTAATGTTTTGACCTCCACGACCAATTGCCATAGAAACCTGATCTGAATTCAAATAAACCGAAATGCGACGACGCTCTTTGTCAATGGCCATCGAATTTAACTTCGCTGGGCTCAACGTACGCGCTACCAATAATTCTAAATTATCTGTATAGTTAATTACGTCAATATTCTCATTCTGTAATTCACGAACAATGCCATGAATACGAGAACCTTTCATCCCCACACAAGCACCTACTGGATCAATGCGATCATCGAATGATTCAACAGCCACTTTTGCACGCTCACCCGGTTCACGAACGATTTTACGAATTGAAATCGTACCATCGTAAATTTCCGGAATTTCTTGCTCGAATAAACGCTCCAAGAAAACAGGAGAAACACGAGATAAAATGATACGTGGTGTACCATTCGACATTTCCACTTTATGAATAACGGCACGAATCGTCTCACCTTTCTTGAAACGATCTTTTGAAATCATCTCTCCTTTTGGCAACACCAATTCATTATCCTCATTATCTAATAAGATCAACTCACGACCCAAAATTTGGTACACTTCAGAAGTAACTAACTCCCCTACCAAATCCTTGTACTTATCATGCAAGCCTTCTTTCTCGATATCTTTGATACGCTGAATCAAGGTTTGACGAGCTGTTTGGACAACACGACGACCGAAATCTTCCAATTTGATCAACTCAGCTACTTCTTCACCGATCTCAAAATCTGGCTCGATCAACTTAGCTTCCGCCAAAGGTATTTTATCAAAATCCCAAATATCTTCGGAGTTATCGTCCACGATTTCGCGTGTACGCCACATCTCTAAGTCACCACTTTCGGGGTTGATAATGACATTGAAATTTTCATCGGAACCGAATTTCTTGCGAATCATCGTACGAAAAACTTCTTCCAAAACCGAAATCATTGTCGGCTTGTCAATGTTCTTCTCCCGAGCAAAATCTGAAAATGACGAAATTAATTCAACACTGTTCATTGCTATCCTTACGTTTTTTTATTGAAATGAAACTTGTACTCTTATCTTATCTATGGCTTGTAAACCAAACACCGTTGGCTCCTTAGCTACTATTTTGCGATGCTTCACTGTCTTCTCCGTCAACACCTGAATGGAATCTGCCGTATGCCCCTGCAATGTTCCCATCACCGTTTCTCCGTCTTTCAACCATACCTTCACTGCACGACCGGCATTCTTTTCAAACTGCCAACCTTGTGTCAGCGGAAAATCCAACCCAGGCGATGAAACCTCTAAATTATAAGCTTCCTCAATCCAAAGGTTTTCCTCGATGTGATGGGCCAACTTCCGGCTCATCAACGCGCAAGCATCAATGGTAATACCTTCCATGGTATCCACAAGAATAATCACCAATGAACGTTTGAGTCCCTTGCTTATCGACAAATCCACTAAAAATATAGGACCATCACCGATATACTCTTGAATCCAACCGTTAATCTTCGTTTTTAAATCTTCCATCAATACCTTGAAAACAAAAAGAGGGATTAAAAACC
>JBEEOB010000053.1:0-3537 GCA_041191865.1 Bacteroidota bacterium | reverse complement strand
AACGCGTAGCCATCCTTGGCTCTGGAATTATGGGCTCTCGCATCGCCTGTCATTTCGCAAACATTGGCGTTCAGGTATTGCTTTTGGACATTGCTCCCAAAGAACTGAATGCAGAGGAACAGGCAAAAGGCTTAAGCCTGGAGCACCCATCCGTGAAAAATCGGATCGTCAATACGGCATTTCAACAAACTATACAGGCAAAGCCCGCCTCGCTTTACAGCAGCGGCTTTGCCAAAAACATCAAACTGGGCAACTTCGATGATAATCTTTCAGAGATTGCACAGGCCGACTGGATCATGGAAGTTGTCGTGGAAAATTTAGCGATTAAAAAATCACTTTATGACCGCGTCGAGCAATTCCGTAAACCAGGAACCTTAATTACTTCGAATACCTCCGGCATTCCAATTCATTTAATGGCGGAAGGACGTTCAGAGGATTTCCAAAACCATTTCTGCGGCACGCACTTTTTCAATCCGCCTCGTTATTTACGTTTACTTGAAATTATCCCTACCCCAAAAACGGATCCGAAAATCATCGATTTTCTGCTTCAATTTGGGGAGACTCAATTAGGTAAAACAACCGTTCTCTGCAAAGACACGCCTGCCTTCATCGCGAACCGAATTGGGGTATATTCCATGATGCAAACCATGAAAGTGGTGGAAGATTTAGGCTTGACTGTTGAGCAAGTGGATAAACTGACATCTAAAGTTGTGGGCCGACCGAAATCCGGAACCTTCCGTTTATCCGATGTCGTGGGTTTAGATACAACGGTTCATGTAGCGAATAATTTGAAGCAAGCTTTGCCAAACGACGAAAGCATTTCGATTTTCGAATTACCCAACATGCTTCAAAAATTAATGGAAAATAAATGGCTCGGCGATAAAACGGGTCAAGGATTTTACAAAAAGACCAAAGAAGGTGGCAAGACTGTTATTTTAAGTCTTGACTTACAAACATTCGAATATCGTCCGTCACAAAAGGTTTCTTTTGAAACCTTGGAACGCACAAAAGCCATCGACAAATTAGCTGACCGCTTCGCGGTTCTACTAGCCGGCAAAGATTTAGCGGGAGAATTTTACCGCAAAACGATCTTAGATGGTTTCCGATATGCTTCGATGCGCGTACCAGAAATCGCGGATGATTTTGTCAAAATTGACCAAGCCATCTGCGCAGGATTTGGTTGGGAAATGGGCATCTTCGAAACCTGGGACGCCATTGGTGTTCAAGCCGGAATTGATCTTATGGCCACAGAAGATCTTCAACCTGCTGCATGGGTTACCGAAATGGTCAAGGCAGGTCACACTTCATTTTACCAAGTAGTAAACGGCGAACGTCAATATTATGACATTCAAACGAAAAAATACCTAGCCATTCCCGGTGCTGAAAAGCAGATCAATCTGCAAATTTTAAAACCAACGAAAACCATTTACAAAAACGACGATGCGAGCATCATTGATATTGGCGATGGAATCATCAACTTGGAATTCCATTCCAAGATGAATACGATGGGCCAAGGCGTTCTGGAAGGAATCCAGAAAGCGATTGATTTGGCAGAAAAAGATTACCGCGGTTTGGTCATTGGAAACGAAGGCGTAGAGGCATTCTCAGCAGGCGCAAATTTGGGGATGTTGTTCATGTATGCAGCCCAACAAGAATTTGATGAAGTCAATCAAATGATTGCCATCTTCCAAAAAACCATGATGCGCGTGCGTTACTCTTCCATCCCGGTGGTTGTGGCACCGCATACATTGGCACTCGGTGGAGGGACGGAAATCAACTTACATGCTGATAAAATCGTTGCCCATGCGGAATTATACATGGGATTGGTGGAAGTAGGCGTCGGCTTAATTCCAGCCGGTGGAGGAACAAAAGAAATGGCATTACGTATGGGCGATGCTCGTCGGAAAGGCGACGTCGAACTCAACCGTTTGCAAGAAGCCTTCATGAACATTGCGACGGCACGTGTGAGTACATCCGCGTATGAAGCGCTCGAAATGAACTACCTACGCAAGGAAGATCGCATTGTTTTGAATCGAAGCCAACTGATTTCGGAAGCAAAAAAAGAAGCGATTGCATTGGCAGAAGCAGGCTATGTACAACAGCAACCACGCAGCGATGTCTGGGTGGAGGGTAAACAAGGATTGGCTTTATTTAAAGCAGGTATTCAAGGCATGTTGATGGGTAAATACATCTCCGAACACGACGCCTTAATCGCCAATAAATTAGCATATGCTATCTGTGGAGGTGATTTAGATACCCCACAAATGGTGACCGAAGATTACTTAATCGACCTGGAGCGCGAGGCATTCTTGTCACTTTCTGGCGAACGCAAAACATTGGAACGAATCAGTAGCTTATTAAATGGAGGTAAACCTTTAAGAAATTAATCATGAACGCATATATCATAGCAGGTTACCGCACAGCGGTGGCAAAAGCAAACAAGGGTGGATTTAGAACCATGCGACCAGATGATTTGGCGGCAGAGGTGATCAAACATTTAATGGCGCAAGTGCCATCCGTGGACCCCGTTTTAGTTGAAGACTTAATCGTAGGCAACGCCATTCCGGAAGCCGAGCAAGGCATGCAAATGGCTCGCTATATCTCCTTATTGTCATTGCCAAAGAGCGTACCCGGTTTTATCATCAACCGCTATTGCGGATCAGGTTTGGAAGCTATTGCCTTGGCATCTTCCAAAATCGCTGCGGGTATCGCGGATTGCATCATTGCCGGTGGAACGGAATCGATGAGCATGTTGCCCATGATGGGCCACAAAACTGTCTTGAATTACAACATCGCTTCAGAGCATCCTGATTATTACATCGGTATGGGTTTAACAGCGGAAGAGGTAGCGAAGAAATATGAAATCACACGCGATGACCAAGACGCTTTCGCCTTGGCATCACACCAAAAAGCCTTAGTCGCACAAGCAGCTGGCCATTTTGATGCGTCTATCGTTCCGATCAATGTATCTGAAAATTATTTCGATGCGACTTCGGGCAAAAAGAAAACAAGAACCTGGACAGTTTCGAAAGATGAAGGTCCACGTGCTGATACCACGATGGAGGCATTGGGCAAATTGAAACCCGTGTTCGCCATGGGTGGATCAGTAACAGCAGGAAATGCATCCCAAACGTCCGATGGAGCAGCTTTTGTTTTGGTAGTATCTGAAGCTTTTGTCAAACAACATAAATTAGAGCCCATCGCGCGCATGGTAACCTATGCAACCGCAGGTGTTGAGCCAAGCTTAATGGGTATCGGTCCGGTAGAAGCGATTCCATTGGCTTTGAAAAAAGCTGGGCTACAATTAAAAGATATCCAGCAAATTGAATTAAATGAGGCTTTTGCTGCGCAATCCCTTGCCGTTATCAAGACCTTGGGCATCGACCCAAGTATCGTGAATGTAAATGGAGGTGCGATTGCCTTAGGACATCCACTGGGATGTTCGGGAGCCAAATTGTCCATTCAACTTTTCGATGAAATGAAACGACGCGACCAGAAATACGGCATGGTGACTGCCTGTGTGGGTGGTGGCCAGGG
>JBEEOB010000052.1:0-5293 GCA_041191865.1 Bacteroidota bacterium | reverse complement strand
TAGAGATAGACTTTGTTGCCATCTTTATCCGTTTGTGCTGCCTGAACCTCTTCAGCGTATTCGTCTAACGTGAAATATTTGTTATTCGTATCTTGAACTAAACAAAAATTTGTCGCGCGTTCCATGAATTTCTCATCGGAAATCATCCCATATTTGACGAATAAGCCAATGTTCGCGAATTTCTCTTCGAATGCCGCGCGGTCTGCCTTAAATAGGTCGGCCAATTTATCCGCGACTTTTTTCGTGATATACGAATTGATTTTTTTGACATTTGAATCTGCCTGTAAGAAAGAACGCGAAACGTTCAAGGGAATATCGGGTGAGTCAATGACTCCGTGCAATAACATCAAGAATTCGGGAACGATGTCTTTAACTTCGTCAGTTATGAACACTTGACGGCTGTATAATTGGATCTTTTCGCGCTGTAGCTGCATTTCATTTTTCACTTTCGGGAAGTATAAAATACCCGTTAGATTAAATGGATAATCCACATTTAAATGAATCCAGAATAAGGGTTTTTCTTGCATCGGATACAATTCATCGTAGAATTGTAGGTAATCGTCATCTGTTAAATCGGAAGGGGATTTTGTCCAAATTGGATTTGGATTATTAATGATTTTCTCCTGAAATTCAATTGGCATCGGTAAAAACTTGCCATACTTTTCCAAGATGGATTTCAAACGATATTCTTCCAAGAATTCCTCGGAATCTTCCGCGATGTGTAGAATAATATCCGTTCCCCGTGTTTTCTTTTTGGCTGAGCTAATCGAATATTCAGTTGAACCATCGCAAATCCAACGAGCTGCCTCGGCGCCATCTTGGTAGGATTTCGAAATGATTTCCACTTCTTTGGCAACCATGAACGCGGAATAGAATCCTAAGCCAAAATGACCGATGATTCCTTTGTCCTCACCTTGATCTTTGTATTTCTCCACAAATTCTGTGGCGCCTGAGAAGGCGATTTGATTAATGTATTTTTTTATTTCTTCAGCTGTCATCCCGATTCCGTTGTCGGAAATCGTGATTGTTTTCTTGTCTTTGTCGAAGCTTACCTGCACTTTTAATTCACCCAATTCGCCATTGAATTCGCCAATAGAGCTCAATCGCTTGATTTTTTGGGTGGCGTCTACCGCATTGGAAACCAACTCACGAAGGAAAATCTCGTGGTCCGAATAGAGAAATTTCTTAATAATTGGGAAGATGTTCTCAGTGTGAATGGAGATGTTACCTGTTTCTTTCATGTTTTATTGAGATTAAAAATCATAAATTTGGATTCCGATGGTTCAAATGTTAGTCCAAAAGTTAATGGGATGTCATATTGTCAGTTTTATATGAGGAAAGTTCTGCAATTATTGCTGTTGAGTTTTCCGAATTTTGCTCAGCAAGAATCCTTGCGCATGGTCTATCCCTTCATGCCTTTGGCCATCAATCCTGCCATTGCTGGTGCCAAAGGTGTAGGATCCCTAACGGGTATCTATCGAAAAAAACCGCTGTTTCAAGGTGGGATTACGAATACGGCCTCGTCCCAGCAATACTTTAGTTTTGATATGCCCATCGCTCAAGAAAAAGGCGGGATCGGTTTTTTGGCATACAATACGGATCAATCCTATGCTTTGGCGTCGGGAGGAATTGCAGCGAATTTGGGATTAGCTGCGGTTGCCGCGAAGAATTTTGTTTGGGGGAGAGGGAACCATTTTCGAGTCGGATTGCAAGTTGGCATTAATCAATATCCCATCATTGGGAAAAGTGGGACAAGTGTCTTGGGTGGACATTACGGCTGGGGAGTTGCGTATGAAAAAGGCGATTTACATGTTGGTCTTAGTTCGCCGGCAAATTCTTTTGAATCAAGTTATGGGTCATTGAGTAAGCCGCTTTACCTCTCGGGCCAATATACCTTACGTCTTAATCAACATGCCTTAAAAGTAGGAGCTATCCTGCGTAATCAGCAAGAATCGATGAAATCCGACTATTATGCTGTTTTTTGGATGAAGGAAAAAGTGGGTGCTGGAATTTGGTATCAGGGGACAGGGTCTGAGTTAGGGTCAAAGGCACTTTTAGGCAGTTTAGAAGTTGCCCTCGGGAAAAATTTTCGTGTGGGATATGCCTATGATTTTTTAGGAGAATCCACTGCATATTATCCCGCAGGATTTGGGTCAACGGTTTCTACAGAACGTGCAGGATTTCATCAATTATCCATTCGCTACGAGGTGGATTTAGGGAATGGGAAAATCGCGGAATTCCGGCCATAAGTAATTATGTGATTTCTTTGACTTTGGTAGGATATAATTGTAATAAATAAAGAATTTTTTGGTGCACGAATAAATAGGATTTTTTCCAAAGAAATTTGTGCTCTTATATGGTATAAAAACCCGTGAATTGTTGGGTTTTATTGCCAAGAGTATATTAAATTGCGAGGATTTTTTTCGCGAGAATTAAATTTACCTAAACCAAAACAATAACGTTTGAAACTTTTCTAGTCGAAGGCTAGAATTTTACATTATGGATCCATTTTCCTACGTTGCCAATGCAGATACCCAAGTCATCGCCGACTTGTATGATGCATACAAACAAGACCCTAATTCCGTTGATAGCTCTTGGAGAGATTTCTTTAAGGGATTCGATTTTTCACAAACCTGGTTAACAGATGCGCCGGTGGGCAATGCTGCAGATTCTGCAC
Source organism: Bacteroidota bacterium (assembly GCA_041191865.1). Classification (GTDB taxonomy): domain Bacteria; phylum Bacteroidota; class Bacteroidia; order Cytophagales; family Spirosomataceae; genus Aquirufa. The sequence continues at coordinate 2,616 of JBEEOB010000052.1, read as the reverse complement.
ATGTTCAAAAGGAAATGGCTGTTATCTCACTCATAAAAGCTTTTCGTTCGCGTGGACATTTGTTGTCAAAAACAAATCCAGTTCGTGAGCGCAAGGATCGCCAACCGCGTTTAGGTTTGGCTGATTATGCACTTTCAGATGCCGATTCAGATACGGTGTTTCAGGCAGGTGTTTTCTTGGGAATTGGTCCTGCAACGTTACGTCAAATTCAAGAGGCTTTGCATAAAATTTATGCCGGGACTATTGGTTTTGAATATTCGTATATCCGTGAGGTTGCTACAAAAGAATGGTTGCGCAATAAAATTGAGAAAGAAGCTTTGTCTTTCAACCCTTCGTTGGAAAAGAAAAAGCATATCCTTCAGAAATTAAACGAAGCAGTTGTTTTCGAGAATTTCTTAGGAACAAAATATTTAGGTCAAAAACGTTTCGGACTTGAAGGTGGTGAATCGACCATCGCGGGTTTGGATGCGATTATTAATACATCTGCCGACTTAGGTGTGAAAGAAGCCATGATTGGTATGGCACACCGGGGTCGTTTGAACGTTTTGGCCAACATCATGCACAAGTCTTATGAAGCAATCTTTGATGGTTTCGAAGGAAATGTGCCTAATGAGATTCATGGGGATGGTGACGTGAAGTACCACTTAGGTTATTCATCGAAACACATTTCGCCAAACGGAAGTGAAATTTCCTTGAAATTAGCTCCGAATCCATCGCACTTAGAGGCCGTGAATCCATTAGTTGAAGGATTCTGTCGTGCGAGTGCTGATGCGCATTACAATGGAGATTATTCGAAAGTCATGCCGATTTTGATTCACGGAGATGCTGCGGTCGCTGGCCAAGGTATCGTGTACGAAGTGACGCAAATGGCGAAATTGAAAGGTTATTCAACGGGTGGAACGATTCACTTTGTAATTAATAACCAAGTAGGTTTTACAACAGATTTTGAAGATGCGCGTTCTGCTATCTATTGCACGGATGTTGCGAAGATTATAGATGCACCGGTATTCCACGTGAACGGGGATGATCCGGAAGCCGTGGTTTTCGTATCGCGTATTGCTGCTGAGTTCCGTCAGGAGTTTGGCCGTGATGTATTTGTGGATATGGTTTGTTACCGTCGGAATGGACACAACGAATCCGATGAGCCGCGTTTTACGCAGCCCACATTATATGCGAACATCACGAACCACCCGAATCCACGTGAAATCTACACGCAAAAATTAATTAAGCAGGGAGAAATCGAAGCGAAATTAGCTGAGCAAATGGATGCGGAATTCAAGGCAGAGTTGCAAGCTCGTTTGGATTTAGTGAAACAAAAAGTTCGTCCTCCGTACATCCCATTGAAATTGGATAATGCATGGTCTGAGCTTCGTTATTCCAACGAAAAAGATTTTGACAAATCGCCAAAAACGGCCATCTCACAAGCAGTGGTAGATCAGGTAGCGAAGGCTATTACGACATTGCCAAAAGGTTTTGTGGCCTTGAAGCAGATTGAAAAAGTGATTGCTGACCGTAAGGTATTCTTTGAGAAAGGCGAATTGAACTGGGCAACAGCAGAGTTGTTGGCTTATGGCTCCCTATTAGTGGAAGGCAAAGCCGTTCGTTTATCTGGACAAGACGTACAACGCGGTACATTCTCCCACCGTCATGCGGTATTGCATGATGCGAATACCAATGAGAATTATAGTTCATTAAATCATATTTCGGATAAGCAGGAGCAAGTACAGATTTACAATTCATTGTTGTCGGAATACGGCGTATTGGGTTATGAATTTGGTTATGCTTTGGCGAATCCAAACGCATTAGTTATCTGGGAAGCGCAATTTGGTGATTTCGCTAATGGTGCTCAGACGATGATTGACCAGTTCATTTCATCGCACGAATCCAAGTGGGGGACACAAAACGGTTTGGTTATGTTGTTGCCACATGGGTACGAGGGACAAGGACCGGAGCACTCAAATGCACGTCCGGAGCGTTTCTTGCAATTAGCTGCGGAGAATAATATGGTGATTGCCAACTTGACTACACCTTCGAATATTTTCCATGCCTTGCGTCGTCAATTAACTTGGGAGTTCCGTAAGCCATTAGTGGTGATGTCGCCTAAGTCAATTTTCCGTCATCCGAAAGTCGTTTCAAAAATGGATGCCTTTACCAAAGGTTCATTCCAAGAAGTTATCGGTGATGAATATGCAGATAAAGCGAAAGTAAAACGCGTATTGATCTGTTCAGGTAAAGTATATTTTGACTTATTGGATCGTCAAGAAAAAGACAAGCGTAAGGATGTTGCGATTATTCGTTTGGAGCAATTGCATCCATTCCCTACGAAACAAGTGGAAGCTGAATTGGCGAAGTACAAATCAGCTGAGATTTTCTACGTGCAAGAAGAACCGGAAAACATGGGCTATTGGTCGTATGTGATTCGTGAGTTCGGTTGGTCACGTTTCAGTAAATTAGTAGCACGCAAGAAATCGGCTTCACCGGCGACAGGATTCTTAAAGGTGCATGGAGAGGAGCAGGCAGCATTGATAAACAGAGCATTTGAATAATCGAATATTATGGCTATAGAAATGAAAGTGCCCGCTGTGGGCGAGTCAATCACGGAAGTAACGGTTGCTA